>CAZVON010000022.1:10745-19879 GCA_964628435.1 uncultured Gammaproteobacteria bacterium | reverse complement strand
AGACCGAGGATAAGAAGAAGTATTTTTCTGCGGTCGAGTTGCATAGAGATTTAATCTCTTAAAATATAAGACTTAAGTATTAGCATAGTAAATAGTAAAAGTGATGTCAATCATGCAATTTTGTTAGCGAGTTTGCCGCAAGAAAGCTTGTCTCCATGTTTGAAAATCTTCTTCATTTACTGCGTTGTCATGGTTAAAATCAGATTGTTTTGTAGCTAGCTGGCCTGTTGACTCACGAAGCCATATCTGAAAATCTGCCAAATTTACTTGTCCATTACCATTCGCGTCTCCCAGAAGAGGTGCTGATTCAGATAGAGTCGGGGTTGACCCGCTCAGCGGGGTAGGAATGAGTCTATTTGTCTCGGCTTGGTCTGAAAACTCTTTATAGATTCTGCCGTATACAGTAATTGGTTGCTGACCATCAGGGTAATTAACGCCGTCCCGAACAAACATTTTGATCGGATACACGCGGTTTGGAACGCTTTCGTATGTAATGAATAGAAACCAGCGTTCAAGCCCAAGGCGGGCCTGATTGTTAGTAAAATACGTGAGTAAATTTCTTACAATATATGTTGCTGCGTTCACTAATTCTGGGTCAGTATCTTGGGCGCATCCAGATCCGTCGCAGTGAATCATGCCCCATTCAGTAATCCAAATAGGAAGCGCGCCGAATCCAACTGCTTGGGACCACTGACGAAAATCTTCGAGATCATTCATAAGTAATTGGACATCCTGTTCTGGATTGCTGCTTGCGCGAAAAGCGATTTGACCGTTTCGCCATGTTGCATGAGGAATATCATATAAATGAATATTGAGCACATCGATTGGCGGGTTTTGATTGTTATGGCGGCTTCGGTATTCGGTAATAAAGTTCTCCATCCATGCTTTTCCGTTAGTCTGTTGCAGCCAGCCAAGAGTGCTGGGTCCGACAATTCTTGCCTGAGGATCTCGCGCTTTTATTTCCTCGACCAATACATCAAACTGCTCGATAAAAAGTGGCACCGATGAGCCATCGCTGTCGTCTCCACCGCCGACATTTGGTTCGTTGCCGATAATATAGTAGTTGCCAGTTGTGCGCATTTGGGTAAGGACTCGTTGTATTGCATTTCCAACAGCAGTTCTATTGGTAGGACAGTTTGAGAGATTGCAGGCAGTTGCATTTTGAGCGAATCCTTGGCGAATCCAATGGCTGACTCCTGTTCGAAACATAGGGACGTAATGTTTAGAACCATTTCGATGCGCTTGTTGGGGTTCGTTACCGTTTAGCGATGCGCCCCAATGATAGTACCACGAGACACCAATGTTATCTAAATTTCTTGGGTAGGCAGTACCCGCAACCCCAAATGCCTCTTTTCCGTTGCGGATCACCGGAGGATTTTGGATACTGCCTGCTGTGGGAAGGACAATGGGACTTTGGCAGCTGCCGCGGGTAAGGGATACGTTATCAAACCAATTCGTATCTGTTGTTCCTGAGCGAAGGTAGACTTGAATTGAGTTATTTGATAATGTCCACGTTGGTCCAACCGATACGTTTTCTTGCATCCGTTGCCAGTCTGTAGAGTTTTGCGATGGCGATATGATTGATTGGTCTTGATAGTCTCCTGCTGTTTCTTGAATCGCAAGCGATACCGACCCTGTTGGTGATCCTTTTTTAACCCATGCGGAGAAACAGAATATATCATTTGGTGATGCTTGGATACCACTTTGCGCAATCTGCCAGCCCCACCCTCCTCCTGTGTTGAAAACTCTTATCGATCGATTGCCCTCATGCTTAACGGTTGTATCTATGGCACAGGTTCCACTGACTGCTCCTTGACATGTCCATTCGGTTGGAGTAGGACTTCCTTCTTCAAAGGACGCGTTTTGTAAAAGGTTTTGCGTTTCGGAAGCCCGTTGTCTTATTTCTTGCTGTTGTTGTGCAATATATACCGTGAGAGGAATTGCCAAAAGAAGAACAGCGATTATAAGTAAACGAGTGGTTTTGAAAGCAAAAAGAGATCCAACAAAACTACGTTCCTGTTTTGGCAGGTTATCCATTAGTACCAGAATAGTAAAAAATAAAGATAAGTGTCAATAAGGGAGTTAGGAGTCTTTTTGCATTTCTTCAAAGAATTTCTGCGCGAAACTTGTGTAGTATTTTTCCGCTTCTTGATCCGCGTCGTTGCCGGTTCGCAGTTTGTATAACTCTTTAATTTTTTCGTTTGCCTCTACATCGGTTGGGCATTTCTCTATGGCGTCTAAATCTTCTTGGGTAAAATACGCTACAGCTTCGGTATAGAATTTGGCAAATGTAGATTTTGCCACCTCTTCAGATAATTTACTTATTTGCTCATCTGTCCATCCTTTTTGTTTGAGTGTTTCAAGCAGTTGTAAAAATGTTTGCGATTGCATAAGTTATTTTGACACTATTTTATTTATTATATCGGTTGCTTCTTGGGGGTTCAAGACTTTAAATTCTCCAGTATTTGGAATGTAATGGGCTGCTTCAATAATTTTTCGTGCTGCTTCAATAGCCTGTGGACCTTCTGTGTTTAACTCTTTAACCAAGCTGCCAAGTTCATGTAAAGAAACGCGCTCTTGTGGAGGTGAGCCATTTTGGGTCATGCGATCCCACATGTTGTTGATTATGTCGTAATTAACAGCGATTTCCGCGGCATAATGCTTGGCATTTTCAAGGTACATAGGATTTGCTTGATCCCATACTATTGGTACGTTGGCTTCGTCATGCACAATATCGCTAACAGTTAATCCAGATTTTAACTCAATTGTTTTGCCCATGGTTTGTGCCATTTCGTCCACTGCTTTTTTAAGATCTTCTTCCAAAACTGCTTGTTGAGGTGCTTCTACTGTAGTGGGAATCGTTGATCCAAGAACATCTCCCGTTGGAGGTGCTGCAGGAGCTTCAGTTGGTGGAGGCGTAGAAGCAACTGCTGATTCAACTGGTAAGGAATCTGCTTCCGAAGTTAAAGGAGCTACTGTTATCGGTTCGTTTGTTGAATCAGCTCCATCGACTACAGTTTGAATTTCTTGATCAGCGATAGGAATTCGCATATACGTATTATTGTAATATTTAAGCCAATCTAATCCGTTGTGAACATCTTTAATAAGTCTCTCTTTAATTTGAGGATTAGCTAAAGCTGCTTCGTAGGCCTCTTGGAGATTTCGCACCAAGGGCGAAACATCATTTTCTTGTCCTTCTAGTGCTTGCTGCATCTGAACACTTAGCTCGGTGGGTGTCATATCACCGATTTTTTCTATCAACGCTGGGTCTGTTTTTTCAAGATTCGCGATGGCAGCATCTAATCTGCTATCGCCATATTGTCCAAGCTCTGCTTTTATGCTGTCCATAATCGTTTTCATTCCTTCCGGAGAAAACGCGACTTCTTGGTATCCATAGGCTTTAAGCATGTCGTTTAATAATACATTGGTTGCGTCTACATTATCTCTGATTTTTCCCGCCATAAGAGCCTGGAAGTCAGGATCTTGTCCAATTTCGGTGGCAACGCGCTGCGCCATTGGACTTAACGCGACTGCTGCTTCTTGAGCTTGTGCTCCCAATGCTTGTTCGACTCTGCTATCGATTGGTGGTATAGTTGCTGTTCCAGCAGCAATGTTATCAACTGCGCCGTGCGCTTGGTCAATCGCTCGATCGGCAATATAAGCAAGGTTACCCCTAAGCGTCGCATCTTTTAGGGTTTCGTTATATAGCGTTTCAAAATTGCGCTGTACGTTTGCGGCAAACGTACCGTATTTAATTGCCTCGGGCGAAGTTGGATCAATTAATGCGGTATTTATAACGGTTGCTAATTCTTGGGGATTTTTTCTGGCTATTTCTTGGATTTCCGAAGACAGTGCTGGATTTGAGGCTTGAAGCTCAGAAATACTGTTATCAAGACTTCTGTTAAAACTTTCTCCGGCCAAAGTTCTCACGTGTTGGCGGGCCTGCCCCAAAAAAGTATTATACTGATCAGGAGTTATTTGCAGAGGTTCATAGCCACTTTGCTTAATGATATTTTCAGTAATTCTATGAGCAGATGCCATATGTTGATCAATCGAGGTATTTAAGAATTGCTGTACTTCTGGTTGTTGCATGATCAATGTACCTGTTTTACCTAAGAGTCTTGAGACTCGCGCGGCTGTTTCTGTAGAAGGCGCGGCTCGTGTCGAAGCTTCCACAACTTCTGATGGTGTGAGCGGAACACCTGTTACATCAGATGCGGTACCTGGTGGAGGTATTAGTGTTTGGTTTGTTGCTGCTACTGTTTCTGCACCTGGCGCACTAAGATAGGTATTACTATAGTATTTGAGCCAATCGAGTCCATTATGTACGTTCTCAACAACCTTGTCTCGAATGTTGGGATTTTGCATCAGTGCTTCATAGGCTTGCTGAACATCTTGTAGAAGAGGAGTAAGATCATTGGTTTGTCCTTGAAGGGATTGTTGGATTTGGGTTCCTAATTCTGCAGGTGTCATGTTGCCGATTTTTTCAAAAAGCACTGGATCTGTCTTCTCAAGTTTTACAAGGGCAGCGTCTAGTCGTGGATCTCCATACGCGGCAATTTCAGTTTTTACCTGTTCCATAATCGTTTTCATTCCTTCAGGAGAAAATTGAAGAGGGTTATAACCGTACTGCTCAAGCATTCTGTTCACGACTGTGGCTGCAATATCTAAGTCATGGCGAATTTTTCCCTCCATCAAAACATGAAAATCAGGGTCAGACGCAAGTTCGGTCGCGATTTTTTCAGCAATAGGACTTAGGCTTACAATAGCTTCTTGCGCGTTTGCGCCAACTGCTTGAGCAACCGCGGTGTCAACCTGTACGTGTGGCAAATTCCCTGAAGCAATCAGATCTACTGCGCTGCGTGTTTGATCAATAGCTTGATTTGCCAGAGTCGCCACATTACCTCGAAGAGTCGCGTCCGCAAGGGCCCGACGGTACAACTGATCAAAATGTGTTTGCATGTTTGTTGCCAGCGTGCCATATTTTACTGCTTCAGGAGAAGTAGGATTGGCAATGGCATTACTCACAATTTGTGTCAATTCTTGGGGATTTTTTATGCTCAACTGTTGCAATTCTGTATAGATCTGCGGACTTGATTGTTTTAACTCTTCTAAACTCTGGTCAAGACTTTTATTAAAACTGTCACCGGCAAGGGAACGGACTTGCTCTCGCGCTTGCGATAAGAATTCATTATAGTGGGCAGGTGTTATCTGTGTAGGCTCATAGCCAGCATCTCTTATGGTTTTTTCTGCAAGATCTCTGATTATATTAATGTGGTGGTTTACCGAGGTATTGAGGAAATTTTGTACTTCTGGTTGTTGCGCGAGTACTGCGCCAGTTTTACCCAAAACTCGCTCAATGCGGCCAAGAGATTCTTCAACAGAAGGAGAGTCTGCCATAGGTGTAGCGATTGGTTCTGCTGGCAGACCAAATGTTGAAGATGGAGGAGGTTCTATAGGACTTGATCGTGCTTCTGGAGCAATCTCAGAGACTTGAGTAACTCCGTTTGGCGGCACAGAGGTACCCGACGCGACTGCTTTTGCTTTTTCTTCGATAGATGCTTGCGACAACGCGTCATTAAGTGAATGAGTAAATTCTGTTTCTGTTTGTTGCACCATGGTTCCAATTCGTTTTGCCTCATCAATGCTTAACCCAAGCGCATTTAGCTTCCCAGGAATCGCAAGCATAGACACACCGCCTTTTTGCTGGAGCGTTTGTATTTCCATGAGCCCTCTCATAAGTTTTTGTAAGTCCTCTGGACTTTTACTACTTAGTTTGCCAAATAACGCCGTATCTTTTGTGTCGGTACTGTCCGCAAGATTTAAAATGGCTTTTTCAAGACTTTGTCTGTACGATGCATCTGCCGAGTTAATCAGTTCCACGCGAACTTTTTCAAGAAGCGTTGAGAATTGCGGGTCGTCTGGCTTGATTCCAGACTGAACAATAATATTTTGGATCAGTTGATTATTGCTGATAAACTTGCCTTCTGCAAATTGGTGTAACTGTTGCGCCATTTCTGGTTGAGCTTGGAGCGCTTTGGTCACATTATCTGCGAGTTTTTCAATTGCTTTTGCTTGTGGATGTGCTTCTGGAATGCTATAGAGATTTTTGATCGCCATAACGCCTTTGTGAGGTTCTTGGGATATCTGGTCACTCATAAACTCAAAAGGAGGCGGTTGTGTACTTGGGTAGGATTGCGGTTGTGGTAATGCCGTTGTATTTTTAAGAAACGGCACATTTTCCCAAAAACGACTGTACGAAAGAGGATCCGGTAGTTGCAGTTGAGGTAGTTGAACTGATGGTAATTGGGGAGGATTGGATAGATCAACTTCAACGCCAGCCCCAAGAACTCCTGCCAGCGACCCTGCAGCTAATCCTTTGGCAAAATTACGAATGCGCGCATCGGTGCGAGTTCTGTTGCTGCGAAGATCAAACAACTTGTCTTCGAATTCTTCCTGAGTAACTCGCGCTTTTGTACGTTGCGTTATCAGTGTTTGCTCCCGTTTGGCAGCATCCATTCCCGCAGCGCCATACACTGCTTGCATGCCCAAAAAATTTATGGCAGCTTTTACATATTTGCTGCCTGGTAAGGGTGCCATCCAGGTTACAAACGCGGATTCCAGTCCTCCAACTACAGCTCCTGCCCACCATGCTTTATCTTTGCCGCGCGGATCAAAATTTTTAATATAGTTTACAATGGCATCTTTATAATTGATCCGCGAAGCCGCTTTAATGGCATTGACTGGATTAAAATGTTTGGCAAATGTGCTTACTTTGGCAAATACTGATCGAGAAATCTTGTCTGTTTTAACGTTTTGTTCTTCGGTTTTTAATCGATCATAGTTAGCAACATTATAGGCGACAAGATGTTTACCATTTTGCATAAACGACAACCAATTGGTTGTGCGGTTGCGTTCTTCTTCAGATAGATCAAGAGATTTCAGCTGCTTGTCGAGCGCAAGTTTTAAGGTGTTAAAGATTAACTTGTAATCGTGCATGTTTAGACCTACCGCGTATTTTTTTAGACTTCTATAATCAGGATCAAGATGGGAAGCTAAAAGCGTTTTATCTACAAACTCGTCAACGCGTATTTGAATGCCTTGCGCAACTTTTTCGCTTTGTGGCGAATGCGGATAACGCCTTTCCAGATCTGCCAGATCATGTGTTCTGACTGCCTGTTCTATCGAAAAAGGAGTATTTGTTGCGGCTGCTTGCCCGATCCAGGTGTCTACTACAGAAGCACTACGAGGAGCAGCTACTCTTCGTTCGTGTGTGGGGACAGAACCCGTGTTGTGTTCTGTAGGAGAAACAACTCCTTCTGGGGCAGGAGGTGCTTGGCGAGGGTGTTGTTCTTGTTGGCCAGGTTGATTTGCCATGTAAATTACACGAGTAATTTATTATGGTAGTATTTGAAAGTAAAAGTCAATGGTTAGATTAACGTAATTATCCCTTGACAATTAAGTCCTTTTATGGTTAAATATAAACAATCACGCCCCGTCAGAAATGGCGGGGATATTTTTTGCACTACAAAGGTAAACCTTTCTTTCAAGCTTGGCTATCTCTTTTCCCAAATGACCTTGACCAAATACTACAATAACCTGCTTTTGCCTACCAGCCAAGTGGTTAATAAGTGGTGCAAAATCTCCATCACCTGAGAAGAAAATAAGGGTATCAAAATTATCTTGAAGATTATGTACATCCATAGATATCTCAATATCAAAATCACATTTCCTACGTAAAATTTTCCTGTTTAAGATTTGCAAGATTTTTTCTATATCTTTGGGGTCTAGATTTTTAATTGATGTAAGTGAATCCTTGACCTCTTTTGCTAACTGTCTGAAATGGGATGAGTCAAGGCTTACAGGAATATATTTTACGTCTTTAGTAATTACATTAAACCCAATATGTTTAACTTTATTTAAAAACTGTTTAGATTTAGGATGTTTATCTAAACCATAGTAAAAAAGTATATTCTCAACTTCCTTATAACTTTTAAGATATGCATAGAGTTTTCTTGGGCTTATTGGTTTGTGCCTATGTTTATTCCAACCGTAAACATTTGCCCAGTCAATAAAAACTGCTGTTTTGCCTTTTAGTTTAAACTTAAACTTTTTATTTGGCATATGTAGCTATAATAGCACAAAGGAGGTATAATACTTTTTCCTACATCGTATGTTGATCATGCGGGGCTTTTTTAAATTTTAAGCAAAAAACCCTAGGTCGAATTGAGATAGAGGGAATTAGAATTTAATGCTATAAAGAGTATCTAAAAATGCAAGTACATAACGTGTGGGTATAAGTACCCAGATTAATACAATTTAAAACTTCTCAAGCAGGTTATAACATGATAAACTCATTTTATGGTTTTGTCTGATCGCGATATTAAAAAAGCCCTTGGGGAAGGCCGCATTAAGATTTCTCCACAACCTGATCTAAAAACCCAACTTGGTTCATGCTCAGTTGATCTTCGGTTGGGTAATGTATTTCGAATTTTTAATCACAGCAAATACGCGTATATTGATCCGTCAAAAAAAGATTACAGCAATGAAATTACCCAAGAAATTGTGTTACAAGAAGGAGAGCAATTTATTATGCAGCCTTCTGATTTTGTTTTGGCTGTCACGTTGGAAAAAGTAACTATTGCCGATAATCTCATGGGAAGACTAGAGGGACGTTCGTCTCTGGGACGCTTAGGTATTGTAGTACACTCCACAGCCTCAATTTTTGATCCAGGATGGGATGGTAATTGTGTGTTGGAGCTTGGAAACTTGGGGAGAATGGCAGTAGCCTTAAATGTTGGTATGAGAATTTGCGCTATGACATTTGAACAGTTGTCGAGTGTAAGCGAAGTTCCATACAGCAAAAAGACTCACGCAAAATACCAGATCCAAGAAGGTCCGGAAGAAAGCAAAATACACCAAGAAAGTTAAAAGTTAGAAGGTAAAAATAAAATTTTGACTTTTGAATTTAGTATGAGGTATCACATAGAATTTGATTTAGAGTTAAAGAAAAATACCTATGGTGGTTTATATATCGCCTTAGAGGGCATTGATGGGAGTGGTAAAACAACCCAAGTCGAAAAACTGGGTGAGTATTTTAAGTCGGTAGGGAAGAGAGTAACGACTACAAGCGA
>CAZVON010000022.1:7641-10735 GCA_964628435.1 uncultured Gammaproteobacteria bacterium | reverse complement strand
GAAAAGAAATGGTATTAACAAGAGAACCACGTAAAGAAGGATTAATTGGCGATATTGTCCAAAACGTACTTCAAGGAAAACAAAAAGTTCCCTCAGCTGCATTGCAATATCTTTTTTCAACAGATCGCGTTTTGCACCATGAAGATGTAATTCTCCCAGCATTAAAAAAAGGTAAGATAGTTATTTCTGATCGGTGCTTTTGGTCGGCAGTGGTATATGGTATATTAGACCGTACTGCTGGATACTACGATACTCATATAAGCGATATTTTGCTTATTTCTCAGAGTATTTTGTCAATGTATCATCAGTTTACGGTTCCAGATTATACATTTTATTTACAAATTTCCCCAGAAACTGCCATGCAGCGTATTGGAATGAAAAATGAGGTTAAAGAAATATATGAAGAGGAAGATCAGTTAAAAAAAGTAATTACTGGTTACAATTGGTTGGTGGATAAATTTTCAAATGAAATTACAGTTGTTGATGGAGAAGGAGATGTAGAAAAAGTAACTGGGGGAATTCTAGCTAAGTTACCTAAGTAACATAAGAAACTTAAGTCTTGTATGTTGCCCAAACATAAATATCTTCTGACCTATCGTTATTCAGAAGTTGTTCATGATTTAACAGTTGAGTTTTGCAGTCAGTTTTTGATAAGTAACCTAGGTAAATTAAGTTACCTATCTTCGCAACGAACCGTTGCCCAGATGACTCATGCAGCAAGAAGCGGCAAGCAGAATATTGTCGAAGGTGTCGGGCAAAGTGACACGTCAAAAAAGGGTGAGATAAAATTGCTCGGGGTTGCAAGGGCTTCTATAGAAGAGCTTATTTCGGACTTTGAAGACTTCTTGCGACAGCAAAAACTAGCTATCTGGGTAAAGAATGATCCGAGAATCCAAAAATTTCGAGATTTGGGAATTGCAGCCACAAAACTAGAATCACCTATATTGCTTAAGTTACCTAAGGAACCTATGGAAGCTGCAAATCTTATGTTAACGCTTTGCCATCAACTTACTTTTCTTCTTGACAGGCAGATCAAAGCCATGATAAAAAAGTTTGAACAAGAAGGAGGATTTACAGAGGGCCTTTTAAGAAGTCGGTTACAACATAGGTTACCTAAGTGACCTATATTACCTAAGTTGCTTATGATATTAGGGCCACGGCTACTTTTAAAGTTAGTCAAAGAAATTAAGTTAGTAAAGCATCTTGCTGAAAGAGAACTCACCAACCCCGAGGGCGCAGGGTTTGATTTGCGGTTGGGAGAAGTTTACTCAATTTCGGGTGATGCGTTTTTAGGAGAAACAGAGCGTAAAACCGCAGACATAAAACTTATTCAATCATATAAAGAAGGTGAGAAACGCTCCATAACAGTAAAGCCAGGTGATTTTTATCTTGTCAAAACAATTGAAAGTTTGAATCTTCCTCAAAACGTAACTGCCAATTTTAAACCACGGTCTACAACTTTTCGTTCAGGGTTATTCTTGCGTACTGGCAATGTTGCGCCCGGATACAGCGGTCCGGTAACTTTTGGCCTAAAAAATGAAGGCCCGATACCAGTGACTGTGGAAATGGGCGCGCGATTTGTTCATGTGCAATTTGAGGAAGTAAAAGGCGGAGGAAATATGTACCGCGGCCAATGGCAAGGAGGACGGGTGAGCGCCCTTAAGAAAGAGAGTCAAGTATGAAGCATCTCAAAGACACTGAGCGAAGTCGAAGTGCCGAATATCAATACCTCGATATAATGCAGGAGGTGTTAAATCATGGTACCAGAAAGATCGATCGCGGGACAGATGTTGCCCTTTATAGTTTGTTTGGCCTGCAGATTCGATTCGATTTGTCAGAAGGGTTTCCGCTATTAACCACAAAAAAAGTCTACTGGAAAGGAGTTTTGCATGAGCTATATTGGTTTATGTCAGGACAAACCAATATTAAATATCTGGTTGATAATAACGTCAATATTTGGAATGACTATCCATACAAGATATACTTGAATAAAGTCAAAAGTCGAAAGTCAAAAGTCGAAAGTCTAACCAAAAGTCTAACCAAAGAAGAATTTATAGAAAAGATAAAAACAGATGAGGAATTTGCCAAAGAGCACGGAGAATTACGAAGAATTTATGGGGAAATGTGGCGCAGGTGGCCAACTAGAAGTGGACGAACCATCGATCAGTTAGCCTGGGTTCTTCAGGAACTGAAAGATGATCCAGATGCGAAAAACTTGATTGTTAATTCTTGGAATCCTGAATATTTATATACCATGGCAGCACGTGAAGACGCATCTCGGTTCCCAATTTGTCACAACATGTATCAGATCAGCAATCGAGAAGGGAAGTTATCGTTACAGCTCTATCATCGAACCGCAGATTTATTTCTGGGCGTACCATTTAATATTGCCAGCTATGCGCTTTTAACAATAATTCTTGCTCAGATCAGTGGCTTAAAACCGGGTGAGTTTATCCATACCTTTGGCGATGTACATATTTACGAAAATCATATAGATGCTGTGAAAGAGCAATTAACTCGTAAACCCAAAGCATTCCCAATAGTAACGATCGATCCAGCTGTCAAAAAACTTGATGATTTCCGACCAGAACATGTTACGCTCGAAGGATATAATCCACATCCTGCGATAAAAGCTGAATTGACAGTAGCTGGTGGGCTTTATGATCCAAAAACCGGAAAAATGGCAGGATGACAAGAATTCAGAATTCAATTCTAGTCTAAATTATTATGGTTAGTCTTATAGCAGCAATAGGTTCTAGGAGAGAATTAGGCAAGAATAATCGGCTTCTATGGAATATTCCGGAGGATCTGAAACGCTTTAAGCAGCTAACGAGTGGTCACCCGGTAATAATGGGTCGAAAAACCTATCAGTCAATTGGTCGGCTTTTGCCAAATCGTACTAATATTATCATAACTCATAATTCATCATTTATAATTCCTAGTGCTCAAATAGTTCACTCGCTTGAAGATGCAATCAAAGTTGCGAAAGAATCAGAAGGCAATGATAAAATATTTGTGATTGGTGGAGGGCAGATTTTTCAGCAAGCCCTGCCCTTAGCAGACAAACTATACTTAACCATTGTTGACAAAGAAT
>CAZVON010000022.1:0-7631 GCA_964628435.1 uncultured Gammaproteobacteria bacterium | reverse complement strand
AAGAATTTGAAGCAGACACATTTTTCCCAGACTACTCAATGTTTAGAAAAATTGTTCATAAAAAAGAAGGAAAATCTGGAGAGTATTCATTTATGTTTCTTGATCTTGAGCTCATTGCATAAAAAGCACAAACGTTATCCTTCGATATTTTACTGCTATTTTCCTACTTGTAAAGAAGCAAAAAGACTGTTATATTCATCACAATTCAACCATGAGATATCTAAAAAAGCTTGATCCTCAAGTGTATCGGCTTATTCTCGAAGAAGAAAAACGCCAGCAAGAAACTCTCCAAATGATTCCTTCTGAAAACCATACCTCAAAAGCAGTAATGGAAGCGTTAGGTACAGTTCTTACCAACAAATATTCAGAAGGATACCCCGGAAGAAGATATTATCAGGGGAATGTAGTTGCAGATAAGGTAGAAACTTTAGCGCAAGAACGAGCAAAAAAATTATTTGGCGTGCCATACGTTAATGTCCAACCGCTCTCAGGATCAGCGATGAATCTAGCAGTGTATGTGGCGCTTCTTGAGCCACTCAAAGGAAAAATCATGGGGTTATCGCTGTCGTTTGGCGGCCACTTAACGCATGGGTATCCACAGTCTGCTACTGGGCGTTTTTTTAAGTCAGTGCAATATACATTAGGAAAAGATGGGTATTTAGATTTTGACGCAATAGAAAAACAAGCTGTTGCAGAAAAACCAGATATTATTGTCTGCGGATTTACAGCATACCCAA
Source organism: uncultured Gammaproteobacteria bacterium (assembly GCA_964628435.1). GTDB lineage: Bacteria > Patescibacteriota > Microgenomatia > Levybacterales > UBA12049 > CAZVON01. The sequence continues at coordinate 6,894 of CAZVON010000022.1, read as the reverse complement.
GAATTATTGATTTTAAGAAATTTGCCTATATTGCCGATAAAGTCGGCGCATATCTGCTTGCTGATATTTCTCATATCGCAGGACTTATTGTTGCAGGCGTGCATCCAAGTCCAGTCCCATATGTTCATATTGTTACAACTACCTCTCATAAAACACTGCGCGGTCCTCGAGGTGCTTTGATTATGGTAACTAATAAAGGTCTTAAAAAAGATCCTAATCTTCCCAAAAAAATCGATTCAGCAATTATTCCTGGGCTTCAAGGTGGTCCACACGACAATCAAACTGCCGCAATTGCCGTTGCCTTACTTGAGGCAAGTAAAGCAACGTTTAAAAAATATGGAGAACAAATTGTTTCCAATATCAAAACTTTAGCCCATGAATTAAATAAATATGGATTCGATTTAGTAAGTGGCGGAACAGAGAATCATCTTATTCTTGTTGATCTTCGCAACAAGAAAGTGAATGGTAAGGTTGCGGCATTGGCATTGGAAGTTGCAGGGATTGTATTAAATATGAATGGCGTACCATTCGATACCAATCCGCCCTTATGGCCATCGGGAATCCGACTCGGGACTCCAGCAATTACTACCAGAGGAATGAAGGAGCGGGAAATGGTTAAAATAGCTGCGTGGATAAACCGAGCAGTAGAAGAAGTACGCGAGCACGAGTTACCAACTGATAAACAAGATCGGTTCGAATATTTCAAAAAGTTTAAACAAGAGATCTGGGAAAATAAGAAGTTATTAGCAATTGCAAAAGAAGTAAGAAATTTCAGCATCAAATTCCCCTTGCCCTAACATCTTTACTTTTCCGCAGCATTGTTTTACAATAGCAGAGCTCAGGCGTATGATACCTGCAGAGCGGATCAACAGAGCAATACAACAAGAACAACCCCTCACTGAGCGGGAAGGGCCGCTTACCGTTGAAGAGCTTGTTTTTAATTTTCCGCACATGCATCGAAAAATACCTCCTCCTTCTCGAATGCCTGAAGTATTTACATTTACACCTCAACCTGGAGAGATGTCTCGATATGGCGTATATTTCTGGGCAGTTTCAGATAAATTTCCGCCTCGATTAGAAGAAGGTAAATACTCAGTTCTAGTAGATACTGGAGATTTATTTGAAAATGGTAATATCGATGAGAGGCTCATGGCACGAGGCATAGTGACTATACCAAGTCCTTACTATGAAAGCCTCTATAGAGAATATGCAGCTAGCCATCCTGGTCAATCGCCACTTGAGGTAGACTGCATGCTGCACCGAAAACATATGATTTTGGATCTTGCTACTGCAATGATTAGGGGTACAGCTCCTATTTTTAGTATTCCTTCGGAAGTTGTTGTTCATAATAGGCAAGCTGTTGGTTCGGCTGCATACGTTTCCGCTTGATAAAATTGTTTTCCATCTTCTCTTATAAACACGAGACTGTTCGTGTGAAGCTATGAATAGAAGGTTATGCCGCGGAAGGAATAGGAGTTACTTGTTGCAAACGCATTTTTTTAAGTCTTCCTGATTCACTACTAAAGACCACCTGGTAGCGCGCAACAGAGGCTCCGCTTTGAGTAGGTATTTCTTCTATTTTTCTGGCAATTACAAGCTCTTGACCTTCTTGGAGTAATCCAGTCCTTCTTAAGTCCTGCTCTTTAAGACCTGCTGATTGACTGGCGTTTCTTATTTCCCCTAACTTATCGTGGAGAAAATTAACTTCTCGTGTTACATTAGCTACTTTTTCTTGGAGGGTGTCTCCAGACGCACCATGCACTAAGTTTCTGCCAATGTTATAAGCAAATTGTCCGCGAATGGTATTGGGAGACGCTTTACGCGGGTCGGTTGATCCAATAACATTTCGCCATTTTTGGACTGCGTTTCCAGACTCATCGTAGAGCAACATATAGGTAACCGCGCCAGATCTCATATAGTTTCCCATATCTTGCCAGTTTTGTTCACCTTGTTCACCACGCGCAAACATTGCTTCTCTAACATCTTCATAAAAATATCCAACATCTTCCTTTGTAAGTGGAACCGATACCTGAAACACAACTTTAAGCGAAGGAGCTATTTTTCTCATAGCCGTACGGATAAACGATGCTCCTGCTTCATCAGAGGGAAGAAATTCTCCAAGTTTGGTATCTTCAAGAGTCCGTGGTTTAATAGCGGCAAAGGTAATTTTGCCTTCTTGGATAAAACGCGCTAGTTCTGGATGTTCTAAAACTTGTATCATCTTATCCAGTTTTTGAGCTTGTAATTCTCCTAATATCAGTTGCTCTTGTAAAGAGAGAGCAGGGGAGTTTTCACGAAAAAACACATCATTAATAGTGCTTCTTCGAAAAGCTACTGGTGGAGTATTAACGCCAGCTAAAAATTCAGGGGTACGTTTATTCATTGGACTTTGTGTTTTCTTTGTTTAATCGTTCTTCTTGAGATTGATCAAGGAGTTTCAAAAAATCATCAAGAGCTTGAATTTCGTTTTTCAATTCTTTGATTTGGTTTTTTATCGTTTGTTTCATAAGCTCTAATTATACTACAGGTTAATATTGTTGTCTATTATTAAGTATTGTAGCCTCTTGTGTATTGATGAGATTATCAAGAAATACTATAAGAGTATGATAAGTATTGTATAAAGAAACTGTAAGAAACGTCACAGTTCTTATGTAATAGAGATTACTACACAGTAAAATAAAAAAATACTACGCTGTGTAAGAATACTTTCGCTATGGATATTACTGTGTTATACTCGCTTAGCTATGAGTTCATCAACTCATCTTGACTCATATTTTTCACGATTTCCTTCACGCAGCTACAGAAAGAGGTCTCCGATTATAAATGCTGGCGATATACTTCAAAAAATTTATTTCTTAAAAAAAGGATATATTCGGCTCTATTCAATCTCCAACGAAGGTAAAGAGCTTACCCTTATTATTTACAAGCCAGGAAATGTATTTCCGCTTTTAATTGCCCTACAACCCAGTACACCGTATCCTTATTGGGTAGAAACGATTACTCAAGCAGAAGTTATTTTGGTGCCCGTTACTTCCTTTATTTCTTTTTTTAAAAACAATCCTGATCTATTGTTGAATTTATCTGTTGAAATTATGAGTAGGTTGGACAGCGCTTTGCGGCGAATGGAATATATGGCGTTTGGAAACGCGTATGTAAAAGTAGCGTCAATATTGGTATTAGCCGCTCAACGGTTTGGCAGAATAGAAAATAGGAATATTATTATTGATGTTCCGTTGACGCATAAAGATATTGGGCTGTTAATCGCGGCAACCAGAGAAACCGTGAGTTCGGAAATAAAAAAACTTGAGAAAAAAAAGATCATTGGATACAAAGGACGGCTTATTGCGATAAAAAACGTACAGTTACTTAAAAAAGAAGCATTATTGAACGATTCTTATTAGCTTATGGCAAACTTACATGAATCAGAAATGTCACTAGATCGTCTTTACGGTATTGTTACTGAAAGAAAAGAAACTATGCCTAAGGGTTCTTATACCGCTGGTTTATTTATAGAAGGGAGAGCGCGTATTGCCCAAAAAGTTGGGGAAGAAGGAGTAGAAGTAGCTATTGCTGGTGTTCTCAACGATCAGGCACGTATCATTGAAGAGTCAGCTGATCTTTTGTTGCATCTAATTGTTTTGTGGGTTGATGGTGGTATTTCTCCTCAGATAGTGTTGAATGAACTCGCGCGTCGACACACGCAAAGCACTCCTGAAGAATAATATTCTGGTTGCAAACAGAAACTACTTCTGATATAGATTGAAAGTTATCTATGATTAATTTAGAACGGGATCAGCGATGGGAAAAGTATCAACAGACAAGAGGCTATGGGGAGCGATTTACAAAGTCAATAGTAGTAGCCAGGGAAAGAGCATCATCTTCTTTTCAGGCAGCGCGAGAAAGAGCAGAACAACTTCTTGAACGATTGGTTGAAAGAAAACCTAAATTCTCCTATGTTTTTCCAGAAAGAGGACGATTAAAGTCATATTTTCAATACGAAGAAGTGTTTACTCACCTGCCGAATCCCTTCAGGCTTGATCTGCCGACGCGCTTTCAGGCACATTTTCGTAAAAAAGAACGAGGCATGGTTTCGAAAGACTCTCCAGATATTGATAATGATATTTTATTGGAGAGTATGCATGCTCGAGATGTTGCCCGAGCTGCGGTCGCTTCAGAAAACCAGCAGTGCGTATATATAACAGGATTTGAAGCAGTGGTATCAGAAATTATGAAAAGAGCAGGAACCGCCGAGAAAAAAGGCGCTTTTACTCATCTGGAATTTGCAGACATAAAACTTCCACTTGCCAGACAAGATGGATCAGCGGAACTTGTACATAAAATATTTGATAGACTGCCCAAACCATTACCTGAAGGATCATCACTGCGCTTTGTAAGCAAAGATCGAGCACTCGAAGTAACTGTATTACCTGTTCCGAAAGAAAGTGTAGAAAAAATTAGACTTGCGTATTTATGTCTCTTAGGTTCTCAACATATCGCAGATGGGAGTCTGAGTGAAGTATTAAACGATGCTCGCAAAAACCGAAAAAGAGTAGTGGTGGTTTACAAAGAAGGTGATGAAGGCATCGTACATAGTTTTGTACAACCACATCCAGGGACCGAAAATGTCGGTCCAACCGATATATATGAGATATTGCCAGATAAGGATCGCGTCGTTCGAGTAAATGGAAGATCAGCAAAAAACTTTGCGATTCCAGTCTTATCGAAAAAATCTCCTGGCCAGGAAAATCACCAGGCAATGCAGGTGATAGTAGTACCAGTCGATGGAAGCATTGAATATTACATAGCTGGTAAAAAACCATTACCTTCTGTGATTACCCGGGATAACACAGAAATCGCAGCGGTAGTTGGTATTGATGCGGTAGAAAAAGGAGAAACCATGATGCGTGAAGGAGTCGATGTGATGCCACTTGATTTTAGAGGAAGAATGGCAAAATTTTTTCGACCAGCACATATCCGAGAACTTTATCGACGAGACGACAAAGGAAAGTTTTATCAATACGTTCGCTTAGCGTCGATTATCCCTATTCATTTGGTAGCGGTCCGGCCGGAAAAAATCAAGGTAAGATCAAGAACAGTTTTTACACGTCGGGCAACACCCAAGGTGTGAGAATACTTACTTTTTTTTCGTAATTTCTGTAACACCTTTTGCGTACCTATCTTTAGAGAAAAATATTGCCTTTTTAACTATAATTGCCTCATATTTCAGATTGTTGAATCTTCCCCAAGGCAGACGCGATTTCTATCTGAAGAAAAAAATATTTGCTCAAATAATTGTTGAGTTTTAGGACATATGGATATATATTTGAAATATGGTAACCGCAGAAGCTCGTGTTAGTCGAAAGGATCCAGCATTCGTTACTCCATTGTCTGTAAACTCGCCTGGTTTTGATGGGGTTGAATCAGTTTCTCATCCGGATCTTCGAATGTATTTACAATCGTATCGAAAAACACACGCAGCAAGCAATGTAGATGTATGGGAGGCAATGCCTTTGGAATACGTACGCGATCATTACTTAGGTGTACAACCCATTGCAGACGTATTCGATGTCCCAAAAGGGGTGCAACCTTCTGCATTTTTTCAGGAAGTTATCAATCGAAGAATAGTTTTGCCTGTTCAAACAGTTCTTAAACATGAAGAGGTGGAAGGAATTACTACCATGGTTCATTTTGACCAAATACGAATGGACGCGGTTGCCGCTTTGCGATTTATATACAGAAGAAGAGTTTTTTTGTATGGATCAAAAAGGGCACTTAATTGGAAAATAATGGTTGGGGATATAAGAGCAATGCTTGCCGACCATCCGATTGCTGCGCATATAAGGTTTCCAGAAGAAAGTTTACAAGAAACACTACCAGAAAGAAAACCAGCAAAAACGCATGCACTTTCAATTGAACTTAAACCTAAACCTGTTCAAGAACCAAAACCCCCTGCGGGAAAACGTGTACAGCCCGCTGTTGTTTTTACCCCTACACCTTTAAAACCAACGGCATGGAGTTTTGGGGAAAGAGGAAGCACTGCTTTATCTGGAAAACGAGTACCACCGCCCCCAACGCCACCTCCACCTGAAATTAAACCTGTACCAGGAGCAACGATAACTGAGCGACTACAATATATTTCGGCAAGAGAAAAAGCAAAGAGCTTAGACAAAGATACAAAAGATACAGTTGTATTTTCTAAGTCTCCAAGAGGAAAAAGTCAAAAGAGACCCTCGGGACCTTCCTGGCAAACGGCCATGCGCAATAACACACGTTAACGCCCCCAGACAATCCACCCCGGGGGTGGAATTAGGTTTGCACAGTGGGATTTTACTGTTTTACTAGACCAAATCTTTTATCAGGGAAAGAGTACGCTGATATTCAGCCTGATCAGAGACAAAGTCATAATATTTTTTCCTTGATTTGAACATATTCAATAAAAATTCAGTAGTAATGAAAGAATGTTCTTTTTTAGCGTTCGCATACTCAAAAAAAGATGTCCAGGAATACGTTGCTAAGTGCTCAAAATTTATTAAGTATGACGTTACTGGATTAAGATGAACATACCGTGAAACATGTATAAACTGCTCGTCTGTTTCGATTCTTTTTCCTTTAAATGTATGTTGGAACAAGGTACCGTCTCGATCATGCCTTAGGTTAAAATACTTCGCAAAGCTATTTTGCATATTAGAAATAAATTGTTTAATTCCGTTATTCATAAGTTGTCTTAATAAAAAATGGTAATGATTAGGCATAAAGGCGTAGCAATATATTTCAACAAATGGCACCTTGTTTCTAAAGCTTGCATTATAATCTTCTTTGATACTTTCTGAAAGAGATTTAAATTTTGAAAACCGTATTTGTTGAGGGAATCGGTAGTAATCGACAATCTCTAGA
>CAZVON010000021.1:0-21653 GCA_964628435.1 uncultured Gammaproteobacteria bacterium | reverse complement strand
GCTTCTCGATTAGCCTTCTATATCTATCAGCATCTTTTTTTTCCAAATAACTTAACTTTTAATCTTACGTTTTTATAACTTGACCTTAACAAATATCACTCAATGATCAGCTACTATTCAGATATAAAATCGTTACAAATATGGCATTATTTTTTAATAGTATTCAATTACATACTATCGCAAAAGTTGGAGCGATTATAGTATTACTCATAATCTCTTTTGTACTGGGGAGGATAACTGCGCAACCTCAGACACCTGCTAACCAACAAGTAGAAGCTCCAGTCGTAAATGCAAGTAAAAAAATAAATAAAAGCTTTTCGATTAATACTCCTGAGCAAACAACTCATGAAAAAAAGCTTACTTTTACCATAGAATCAGCAGATATACAAGACGCTATAATAACCAAAGGGCAAATAGCGCGAGCAGTAAAAGGAAGAGCCTTTCTAATATTTAATTTAAAACTCAATAATCAAACAGATCAAAGTATTCAATTAAATACGCGAGATTATATTAGAATTTCAAGTGATCTTAAAGAATGGCTTGCGCCAGATATTCATAATGATCCTGTAATAGTTCAGGCGATATCTACCAAACAAACACGGGTAGCATTCCCAATTGACAAAAAAAATAAGCAGTTCAAACTACAATATGGGGAAATAAATGGAGAAAAGACAAATGCTGATGTCCGTTTTTAACTGCTAAAGTTATCTTTATTTTACAAACTTCTTGTGGGGTTGGTTTACAGAAATCTTACTCCGTGTTAACTAGTGGTTCAATGCCTGTCTTTTATAATCCCTCCCATGTTAAGTGCTCCTTGAATAAAGGATTCTACGAAGAAAGGAGGTGAAATAAATACAAAAATGACAAGAACCGGACTAAAACTACTTACAGGATTTTTAAGTACTCTTCTAGTAGTATCGTATGTTCCGACTGCCGCGTTTGCAGAAACTCACCTTGAAATTTCAGGAAATGGAAGTGGTTCGACCAACACGACAGATGTAGATATATCTAATACTTCCACAGTGGTTCAAAGTAATTCCGCAAACATTTCAAATAATGTATATGCGAATGGATCTACGGGAGGAAATACGGCAAACGACAATACTGGGGGAGACGTTATGGTTCGTACCGGTGATGCTACAACAGAAGTTGACGTTACAACAAAAGCAAATCTTAATAAAGCAGAAATCGACTCATGTGAATGTTTAGTGAGCGCAGATTTGCTGATTTCTGGCAATGGATCAGGATCTTGGAATAATGCGGATTTAGACTTAAAGAACAGCGCAGCAATTTTCCAAGATAACAGTGCATACATTAATAATAATGTATACGCTAATTCAAATTCTGGAAATAACAACGCAAAAAGAAACACAGGTGGTGATGTTGCAGTTGTAACAGGAAACGCAGACGCAGATGTTTCTGTAAAGAATGCTGCAAACGTAAACCTTGCGTCTATTGGAGAAAATGGAGATGGAAATAATGGAGCAATAACAGCCAGAATTATTGGAAACGGATCGGGAAGTGTCAATACAATCGATCTAAATGTTGCCCAAAATTCTCTCATTTCTCAATACAACGACGCGTGGGTACGTAACTGGGTAGAGGTAAACGCCAATACCGGTCATAATCGCGTAAACGACAATACTGGGGGAGACGTGACAATTCTAACTGGAGATGCACGAGCGCGTGCTGATGTAGACACAAAGGTAAACTTTAATGCTGCAAGTTTGGATTGTGGTTGTATAAGCGATGTGCTTGCCAAAATCTCAGGAAATGGATCGGGCTCCTATAACTTTATCGATGCATGGTTAGGAAGTGATTCGTCTGTATTTCAGGACAATTGGTCTGACATCTATAACGATGTTCATGCTAATGGACAAACAGGTGATAATAAAGCAAAAAGGAATACTGGTGATCCTAATGGTACCGATGATCCATTTATTTGGACAGGCGATGTCGACTCTATGACTCATGTCACAACGTGGGCGAACGCAAACATTGCCGGACCGGATGTCTCAACGCACCTTCCAACTGGAGTGAATTTTGACTTTCATTTTGATCTTCACGATCTACTGTCACATTTACAGGTTGGATAATCCTTTGTGGTAGGGCGTAACGTAAGCACTTAGGCGTGCGCCCTACCCACGTAAGGGAAATAAAAGAACTAATTTCAATTTTATATCTTTATTTTCTACTCAAGTATTATGAAAGAGTCGCAAACTAAAAAATTTAACAAAATTGTTTTACAGACTAAAAAAGTATTTATTTTTCTGTTCGCAACAATATTTATCTATACACAAACAAACTTTGTGTATGCAAACCAGGCTCCAACTCCACCAGAAGCACCTGTTGCGCCGAGTGCGCCGACTCAAGAAACAAATGTGCCTACTGCTCCTTCTGCTCCAAGCTCGCCTACAGCTCCCACAAGAGAAGATATGCAGAACAATTTATCTTCAAATGATAATGATCCACAAGATCAACAAGATTCACCAAGTATCACAAACGAAAGTACTTCGTCAAGTCAACCAGACAATCAATTACCAACATCTGATACTCAACAAGCGACACTAGTCAACTCTTCTTTTCAACCCCAAAACTTAGTTGGACTAACTGCAACTGGTAATGTAGGGGATACTGCAATTCAGACAGGAAACTCAATAAACACGGCAACTCTTAATACTCTTGCGAATAATAACCTTACCAGTAATCCAAGTTCTGATACAAACACTTCTACAAACAGTAGTATTCAAAATAACGGATCCAGTACTTCAAATAATACTTCTATTGACTTGACAAATAACAATAACGCAATCGCAATAAATCAGGCTCATGTAGGAAATAACTTAAATCAAGAGACAATAACTGGACAAAATATCGCAACAGACAATGTTGGAAATACACATATAACAAGTGGTGACGCAAATACAACAGGGACCGTGATTACTGGGTTGAATAGTAATATAGAGGGAGTCGCTGTGTCAGAATTTAATATAGTCGAGGATCACAAGGGAGATATTATTTTAGATTTTTCACAAAATTGCATACTTGGCTGCTCACCAAATAGTATAACAGCAACCAACGTGCAGAATGGCTCGAATTCTTCTAATGCAAACACTATTGCTTCTCAAACCGATAAAAATACGTTCCAAACGAATGATGGGAGTTTAGAAACAAATGCAACCTTAAGTGCAGATAGTGGACATAATTCTGCGGATCGTAATACAGGAGATGATACAGCAATTGAAAGCGGAAACGCTCACGTAGTTGGGAATGTTTTGACTTTTCTGAACAATAATTTAGCTGGAAATGTAATGGTCGGGGTTGTAAATGTGTTTGGAAACTTAGTGGGAGACATCTTAATACCAGAACAGAATTTTGCGAGTAATAATAATTCTTGTGCAAGCTGCGAATCCCAATCCATTGCGGCAATAAACAATGGAAATGGAACTAACTCAACAAATTCATCGGATGTGAATTCGCAACAAGAATCTAATACATTTCAAACAAACGATGCATCAATACAAAATAATCTTATTTTGGAAGCTTCGACAGGAGATAATAATACGAATAAAAATACCACTGACGATGCATATGTGTCCACTGGATTTACGAATATCAATTCACAGACATTAAATATTGCGAATTCTAATGTGAGTGATGGTAATTATTGGTTAGTACTGGTAAATCAAGCAGGCGAATGGATAGGGAAAATTATAGGAGCTGCGGATGGAGCGTATTATGCCGGATCCGAAGGTACTGAATTTAAAGTTTCTTCAAGTGGCGATATTACTGCATCAAACAGTCAAAATGGAAACGGATCAAACAATACTAACTCTTTATCGCGGTCAAATAATAACTCTACTTTTTTAGCAAATAACGCAAACATAGTGAATAATCTCAGGCTTTTTGCAAACACGGGAGGAAATACGGCAAATGACAATACTGGGGGAGACTCTATTATCAAAACCGGTAACGCGCGAGTAGTCGCAAATTTAGTTAACTTTATAAACAATAATATTGTTGGAAATGGAAAACTCATAGTAACTATTGTGAATATCTTTGGGAGTTGGACAGGAGATCTTTTACCTCCAGGTACTCAGAAAGCTCCAGATTCAACCAGTAATGAATCAGATGTAAAAAGTAATAGTTCTGAAACTGTAAACAATGTGCAAAATTCAAAAGGAGAAGAAACCATTATAAGACCAAGGCAAAATACAAACGTACCAACTCAGGAGGTTGAAGATCAACCAATAACCTATTATCGTATCATTTCAAGAAGGACAACGCAGGTTACGCAGTCAGAGAGCGCAGGTAATGCAAGACCAACCAATATGAATCTTGTTGCGTATCGAGAAGAGCAAAATATTCCAACACTTGTCGCAGGATTATCCTCAGAAGAATATTTACTAAATTCATCACATGATTCAAACTCCGCATCAATTCGCATTAACCTGGCATGGCTCGTCGCGTTAATTCCATTCATAGCTATCGCAGTAGTATTAAAAAGAAGAATTACTGATTTCCATCTGCAAAAGTAAATCATTCTCTTGAAATATATATTTAATTTGCTACAATAGAATCCCCAAAATGGATACAATACAAAAACTTCAGAAATGGTTTACAAATCTTCCTGATAAAAAGAGGTATTTAGAGTTAATAAGCGCTTTTTTAACTATTCCGGTACTACTTACCGTTGTAATAACCAACTATAATAATATCTCTAAAAATGAAGGTAAACCAAGCGAGAATAACTCCCGAGAAAACTCGATAAAAGAAAAAGAGTTTTCTGCGACTCCTCAGGAAAAAACAGCACCCACGTTAACTCCATTCGTAACGAGTAACAGTACACCTACACTAGCTCCTGTGACTGAATGCAAAAAGGGTATTGGTCATATAGAAATAGTCTCTCCTCAAGAAAATGAAGTTCTCAGTAAAAACCCAGTTTGCCTTGAAATTGCATATCAAAAAGAAGATTACTGTTCGGTAGTTTGGTCATATAGAATCAATAATCAAGAGTGGTCTGAGTATACAGATAGATCAATCTGCATATATGACATGCCGTCCTCGGAAAAAAAGTTAGAACTTAAAGTTAAAGGAGTTAATTCTGATGCGCAAGTTATTTTAAAAAGAACATTTACCTATCAATATTTTCCAACACCAACAGACAAAATAAGTTCGGACTCCGCATCTCTACGCCAATAATTTCAGTCAAAAATGATACAATAAGAAGGCTATAAGCGGGATATCTATCTAAAATATATGTCAATTTTAAAATTTTTAATTGGTTGGCCTTTATCAATAATTGCGCTTTTTTTTATTGTTCGCGTTGTATATTTAAGACAAGCACTCATTTATCACTATTTAGAAGAGCTTAATTGGTTTGTTGTATTAGCAAGCATATGTTGTTTCGTTTGCTATTTTTTATTGAGAAGTTATTTGTGGAAAATGATTCTTGATTTGAAAGGGTACCCTGTTTCTTTTAAAAAGACTGCGTTTATGTGGTCGTCAGCAGAAATTAAAAGATTTATACCAGGAGTAATTTGGTCATTTCTAGGACGTACGGTATCATTTTCGCAAGAAAAAATTCCTCAGACTGCAGTTTTATCCGCACTGGCCATTGAAATTCAATGTATGATTATAGCCTGTGTTCTTCTTTCTACGTTGTCTTTACCTCTTCTCGTTCGAATTATTTTTCCTCTCAACCAATATCAAACCGCTTTAATTGTTTTGGGAATCTTATTCTGTTTAATCCTCATCCTCTATATCTCGCAGACTTTATTAATAAATCGTTTACGAACGTATGGCACAAAAAAGCCACTTATCTGGATATGGCGTCTTGCTAAGTTTCTACTTCCGAATTTTGCAACGAAAGATATTTTAAAATTACTTGGTATTTTTATGGTATCTTACTTTTTCTTTGGATTAGGAATGTACCTTTCTATTTCTTCATTCGTGTATTTAAATCCATATTTGTCTATTCAGTTTATCAGTTTTTTTGTTTTAGCATTTCTTGTTGGATACTTATCACTTGTCACGCCGATGGGGCTAGGGGTAAGGGAAGGAGTAATAACTATTGGGTTATCTCAAGTATTAGGCGCTTCAACTGCAGGATTTGCGGCAATATTTGCTCGAATTGTACTGATTTTTTCTGAGCTGATATTTTTTTGTTCGACATTCATCTGGAAAAATTTGACCTTACCCTTTGAAAGTAAAATGAAATTACTCCTGCAAAGAAACAGTTACGAAACGTTTTTGGTCCTTTGTATTCTTCTCTATATTTTTTACTTCGCTTGCGCAAGTTTTTTAAGGTATGAAAATTTTTACGCGGGGAAATTCGATCTGGGTAATATGGATCAAACCGTATGGAACACAAGCCAAGGGAGGATATTTCAGTTAACTAGTCCTGATGGCATAGAAGTAGTATCACGACTTGCCATTCATGCGGATTTTATTCTTATTCTTCTATCACCGTTTTACTGGCTATGGAATGATCCCAGAACATTACTTTTTCTTCAAACAGTAATAATTGCAACAGGATCAGTATTTGTATACGCGATTGCGAGACAAGTTATTGGAAATAGAATGCTTTCTTTTATTTTGAGCACTGCGTATTTGCTAAATCCATCTCTTCAGCATTCGAATCTCTATGATTTTCATGCAGTCACTTTGGCGACAACTTTTTTGTTAGGCGCGTGGTATTTTTTACTGCGTAAAAACTATATAGTTTTTGGCGTTTTTTGCTTTCTCGCAGGAATTACTAAAGAACAAGTGTGGATTACTATATCGCTACTTGGACTTTATGTATATATAAAAAACTTTTATGGAGAAAAGAAAATAAAAATACTGGGTTTAGCAATTTTTATTCTTCCTGTGATTTTCTTTTATTTGTTGGTTTCTATGATAATTCCCGCAGAACGAGGAGGACATCACTTTGCTCTTTCTTATTACTCAGATTTTGGTGATTCTGCCGAAAAGATAATAAAAAACATACTTTTTCCCCCAGACAAAACGATTTTTACTCTTACTCGGGAGGATAGAGTAGAGTATATAGTCAAATTGCTCACTCCTCTGGGCTTTCTTCCAATACTGTCTGCGAACTATCTTATTTTTGCCTTGCCTGATTTTTTAATTAACATGTTGAGCAAAAATCAACAACTACGAGAAATTTATTTTCAGTATACTGCGACTATTACGCCATTTTTATTTATTTCAACAATGTATGCAATTCAATTTTTGCATAAAAAAATTCCTAGAATTTCCTACCGTCTAGTCTCGTGGTATTTGATTTTTTTTATTTTATATAGCGTTTATCAATTTGGGCCGCTGCCAGGATCTAAGAGTCCAAATCTTGATATGTTTGCGAAACCATACCCCAACAAAAAAGAGCTAAAAATTATTCTAGACCAAATACCTGCCCATCTTAGCGTATCCGCAACAAATAATTTAGGCGCACATTTAACCAGAAGAGAAAAAATTTTTACTGTTCCTATTGGCATGAATTCTGCAGACTTTGTTGCATTTCTCCTGAATGATTCTTACGCGTTACCTTCTTTAACAGAGCAAAAAGAAATGGTTGAACATCTAAAGGAAAATTCAAATTATAAAATTCTATATGAAAAAAATGACTTTATAATTTTTGAGAAGAAAAAATTATGAGCTTTTGACATGACCATAATAAACCTTACTAATTTTTTCTCTTATTGTATAGAGATATATTCCCGCTATCGACACAACAACAGCTCCCAGCTGTATTGCGATTTTAGAGGAGTACATGTCCGCTATTATACCTGCCTGAAAACTTCCTACTGGTATTAACCCAACAAACATGAGAGTGTAAATACTCATTACGCGACCACGGATTGAATCTTCAGTTACCTGTTGAATAGTAGAGTTAGTTGTAGCAAACTGAGTAATAAGTCCAAGTCCTGCAAAAAATAAAAAGACGTACGCTAAATACAGATAATCAGTTAACGTAAACAAAATGATTGCTATAGCAAACAGAAAGTTTCCTCCTAAGATAAACGTCATCGGATTTATTCTGTGTGAGTATGCGGATACAATAACCGTTCCAAGCACTGCTCCAATACCTGCAGCAGAATACAGGTATCCAAGCCCGGAGGCATCCAGGTGAAATATGCGCTGTGCGATGACCGGCATAAGAGCAACATACGACCAGCTAAAAATAGAACTGATCGATGAAAAAACTAATAAAATTTTAATGGCTGGATGGGTAAAAGAATATCGAATTCCTTGTTTTATTGCATCTATAGGACGAGGGTAGGTTTTGGGTAATTGAATAGATACTTTTATGAAATAAAGAGCAATCAGAACAGCTAAATAACTAAAAGCGTTTGCCAAAAAAGCTCCTCCTACGCCCATAAAAGCAATGAGCATCCCTGCTATCCCGGGTCCAACAACACGAGCTGCGTTAAATAACCCGGCATTAAGAGCAATTGCCGAAGATAAGTTCTCCTTTCCAACCATATCTATAGCAAAGGTTTGTCGTGCAGGCATATCAAATGCCGCTGAGATACCCATAAGAAACATTATAAGGCAGATATGCCATAGCTGTACGATATCCAATATTGTTAACATGCCCAAAACAAAAGCGCAGAGCAATGAAAAAGATTCCGCTATAAAGATAATCTTTTTTCGAGGATATCGATCTACCACTACTCCCGCAACAAGTCCAAACAAAAGAGTAGGAATATTAGACAACGCCGCAACACTTCCAACCCAAAACGCAGAATGCGTAATCTGAAAAACAAGCCAACCTTGCGCTACAAGTTGGATCCATGTCCCTGTTAAAGATACTGATTGACCTAAAAAATAGAGCTGGTAATTCTTGTGTGTAAGAGCAGGAAAAGCGCGAAAAAATTTTTGAATCAATGGATTTTCCCCTAGATTTAATTCTTGACTTTCATCAATAATATATTGTTCGGAATCTTGAAATTGTTTTACCATAACAAGAATAGGATACAGAACCTTAATAATGTTGCCCTAAGAACCAATGGAGTGGAAAAAGAAGATTCAGGTTCTATCACTTAGTCTATCATATATACCCATACAAGAATACCCTCTTTATCAGAAGGTCGACCGACTCAATCAGATGCATCGATGTTCAACCTCAACTAAAAAACAGGTGCAGGTTTACTTGCAAACAGTCCAATATCCAATTACTATTAATGTATGGTTTATGTTACAAAAGCCAATGGAGATCTTGAAGCATTCGATGAGTCTAAAGTAATAAATTCTATCAGGCGAGCTGGCATTCCGCAGCAAATTGAACAACAAGTTATTCGTCATGTAAAAGAAAAACTGTACGAAAATATACCCACTTCAGAAATTTATCATCACATTATAGAATTTTTAAGTACTTCGCAATTTCCTTATACAAAAACTAGGTATAGCTTAAAAGAAGCAGTTATGAATTTGGGCCCAACTGGTTACCCATTCGAGGATTTTATTGCTCGTATGTTACAAGCTAAAGGGTATAAAGTTTCGGTAAGAAACATTATGCCTGGAAGATGTATTAGTCACGAAGTAGACGTAATTGCTCAAAAGGCAAGCTTAAAAATAATGATAGAAGCAAAATATCACAATATGCCAGGAACAAAAACTAATATTCATGTAGCTCTATATACAAAAGCACGTTTTGATGATCTTTTAGACAAAAATAATTTAAACCAAGCATGGCTTGTTACCAATACAAAAATCACTATCGACGCAATTTCTTACGCGATATGCATGGGAATGAAAGTACTCAGTTGGAATTATCCAGAAGAAGAAAGTTTACGAGACTTAATCGAAGAATCAAATCTTTTTCCTATTACCGCATTAACAACAGTTTCAAATATTCAAAAACAAAAGCTTTTGGAAAACCATATTGTTTTTACCAGTGACATTCTTAACAATCGTTCATGCTTAGAATTACTAAATCTTTCTGATAGCGCTGTTGCGAAAATACTCAATGAAGTATTCTTCGTTTCGAACCAAAAGTAATTTCCTTTTTGTTATATTACAATTCCTGTGCCAATTTGGTTCGTTCGTACTTGTCGGCCATGTAGCCATTGGGAACAGTCGTAAGTTTATCTGCGTACAGAAGAAACGCATTGCGAATGGTATGATCTCCGAACTTTTGGTTGATTGCATCTATTGTTTGCGTTAACATATTTTTTTTCGTCTGATACTCAAATAAAGAAAGCGGAAGAGAAGCAACATCCACAAGATTTTCTGCCCACACCGACACTTGCCGCACCATTTTTTGTACGTGGTATTTTTCTGTAGATTCCAACCATCCATTTACCATGAAACGACATACTAAAAAAATATCATCTCCGCAGTTTATGTACGCAGTTGTTTTCCTATCATGAAAGTTAAGGGATCCTCCCAAAGCAAGCCCTATTGTTTTTGCTTTTTTCCCAAGGCGCCGAAGCTTTAGTCCTACTTCTTCGCACAGTTCAAAAACTGTTTGTAAGATCACTCGGATATTATATTCATTTTTGGGAAGACAGTAATTTCTTCCTACAGATTTAACCAAAGGAGAAGTAGTATATGGTATAAGCTCTGTTCTGTCGATTCCAAGTCCCACGTTTTTAAGGAATGTTCCCTCTACCAACCAAAATTCAGCAAGAAGGTAATGAATTGGGATATTTTTCAAGCCCAAAAGGGTATAGATTCCAATTCTCTGAAGTCGTTTTTGTATCCGTTCCCCAATACCACAAATGTCGGTTAATTGCGCCTTTTTATACATATCATCTCTATTATATTCATTTATTTCAACCACGCCATTGGGTTTTTTTAAACCTGAAGCAAGTTTTGCCAACAATTTGTTGTGAGAAATCCCAACAGAAGCAGTAACATACTCTCCAACTTCTGTTTTTAAACGGGATTTTATTCGTTTTATTAAAGAATATGTTCCTCCAAATAAGTGATTGGTACTACTTACATCCATAAAGACTTCATCTATAGAAAAAAGCTCGACTAAGAAACTGTAGTCTTTACAAATACTCAAAAACTTTTTAGATACCTCAAAATACTTTACAAAATCAGCCGGTACCAAGGTTAAGGTTGGACAGACTTGAAAAGCTTCAAAGCTGCGACTTCCTGTTTTGATTCCGTATTTTTTGGCTTCTCTACTTGCCGCAATAATGCAGGTTCTGCCATTTGTCGCAGTTACTCCAATTGGCTTGTTACGAAGAGATGGATTATATTGTTGTTCAACGCTTGCGAAAAACGAATCAAAGTCTATATGAAGAATTACACGCTTGTTCATACTATGACAATACGAGAAAAATACAAGAAAGTAAATAGAACAAAAGTGGAACAAAAAAGAACAGTTTATATCAGAAAAAGAATACCCTTGCAAAAATACCAGTGGAGAGTAGTCTACCTGCGCTTTTTTCTTTAATAGTAAGCTCTCCAGATTCAATTGTTCCTTTGTTGGCAAAAAAGTCCTCAAATACATTTTCTAACATGATTGCTGATGCAGAAACAGCATAGGCATTGACAATTACAAAAAGCGGGCGGTCAGAAAGAAGTTGGGAACAAAGAGATAATAATAATGGGAAATCTTTCTGAAAATCCCATTTCTTGCCCGTTGGTCCATGGCCATACACTGGAGGATCCATAATAATTCCCTCATATGTTACTCCTCTTCGTATCTCGCGTTTGCAAAAGTCAATTACATCGTCAAGCATGTAACGAATTGCTTTTTCAGAAAGACCAGAAATTTGTTGGTTTTCTTTTGCCCAAGAAGTTGAAGGTTTTGATGCATCCACGTGAGTAACTTTAGCTCCAGCAGAAAGTGCGATCAGAGATGCAACTCCCGTGTAAGCAAATAAATTGAGGATATTGACTGAATGCTTGGCGGAATTGATTTTGTTTTGAATAAAATCCCAATGAGGGGATTGTTCTGGAAATACTCCCGTGTGTTTAAATCGCGTTGGTTTTACCCAAAAAAAAATATTTTTATACGTCATGACCCACTTTTGTGGAAGAGAAGTTTGATAGATCCACCTATCGTTAAAAACAGCATCTGCCTTATTCCACTCATTCTCAGATAGTTTTGGTTTCCATAAAATTTGCGGGTCAGGTCGTTTGAGAATATACTTTCCAAATCTCTCAAGCCTATAACCATGACCAGAATCAATCAATTCATAGTCAGGCCAACCAGCAGTAGTAAGTATTGTCATACTAATCTAGTATACCTTACCATGGTACAATATTGGTATGTTAGTTGACGACGTAACCATAACGGTGAAAGCAGGTGATGGGGGAAACGGTGCGGTATCATTTCTTCGCAATGCGCAAACAATAAAAGGTGGGCCAGATGGGGGAAACGGAGGAAATGGCGCAAACGTATATATAGAAGGTATACATGATATCTCTGCATTGTCTCAATTTCGATATAAAAAAGAAATTCACGCAGAAAATGGCATCTCGGGTAGAAAAAGGAACTTATTTGGAAGGAAAGGACAAGACGCAATTATTCAAGTTCCAGTAGGTACCCGCGTTACAGATCTATCTACGAATCGCATATACGAAATAGAAAAACCTCATAATCAAATTTTGATTGCGCGTGGGGGAAAAGGAGGACGAGGAAACAATGAATTTAAAACTGCCACAAACCAAACACCAACTTTTGCAGAAAAAGGAGAGCAAGGGGAAGAAAAGAAACTGCGACTTGAGTTACTGCTTATAGCAGATGTTGGTTTGATAGGACTACCAAATGCTGGTAAAAGCAGTTTGCTGGCAAGCCTTACCAATGCCCATCCTAAGATAGGAAATTATCCCTTTACCACTCTTGAACCAAACCTTGGCGTATTTGAAGGGATTATCTTAGCAGATATTCCAGGACTTATAGAAGGCGCTTCCCGAGGGAAAGGACTGGGTATTGCGTTTTTGAAACATATTCAAAAGACAAAACTTTTGTTACATTGTATTGACGCTACAAGTCAGGATGTTCTGAAAGATTATCAGACTGTTCGTCATGAGTTTGAAAATTATAATAAAGAACTATTAAATAAAAAAGAAATCATCTTACTTACAAAAAAAGATCTTGTTGCAAAAAACGTTATGAAAAAACATATTCAGAAGTTAAAAAGATTTAAGAAAGAAATTATTCCAGTTTCTATTGTAGACGACATGAGTCTTTCTGCACTTGAAGAAAAGATCAAAACCTCTGCCAATTGATTTTTTTAAACATACCTACTATAATCTGCTCAGTAAAATACACTCGATAATAGCTTTCGAGTACCATTTTACACAAAAATAGTTCTTGCACGTTTACAATGTGGAGATAATATGCTTTTTCTGTCTTACGGTAAGATAGGGGACAAGAGGGAATACATTTCTGTTTCTTCTTGCGCCCTATCTTGCTTGTTTTGGTAAATATATGGTATGACGTGATCACTTGATTAAGTCATAAAGCCTTGGGCAACCATATAATGCCAATACGTTGAGACAGAAGCAAGAAAACTCATTTTCGCGACACCCCGACGGGTTGTGAGGGGAAGCAGTGTTTCGTCGGGTACGAGGGGAGGTGATCTATGCTCATGAACGCAGCAATGCGTTTCATGTTCGTTCAGAAGAGCTAATTTACCGCCTTAAAAGAGCTCTCATCTGACGAACAGACACGTCATCTTCTGAGGGAACTGTCTCTCCCTCCATAATCTCTTACAAGGAGAAAACTGTGTCTTTTGGGGCAAGGCTTCACCTTTTTCTTGCAGCACTGATGGCAATTATTGCTCTATACATCTATTCTGAATGGGACGAGAATCTTCCGTTCAGGCAACAAGTTTTATTTGGAGTAGTTATTGTCGTTGGAATTGCGGCTGCACCACTGTACGCAAGGTGGATAATCTCTGAGGAGATAGCCGCGAATAAGCGAGCAAATTCTGCTAAAAAAGCATAGTTTCCCAAAAAACGGACAAGGATAAAGGACCCATAATACTATCACATTAATAATTCTATTGACCAATTGCTTTGGTCTTGCCTGCAAGGCACATAGGAATATTCATGTACAAAAGGGTCCTTTTTTCGTGGAAACGTATTCTTTACCACAAACATTGTGTAATTTATTTTACAGATCAGAAGTATCTACTACCACTTACAGTTTTTTATTCTTTTACTACAATCTTATTGTTTCTTCTTTTGCTCTTTAACAAAACTATTCTGCCTTAAAGATGGGTGAAAAGAGAAGATACGCTATATCTTTTCCTCTCGCCCATCTTTGTTGGTTGGGCAGAACAAAGATGGGCGAATATTCCAAACAAAAGAGGAAGAGGTGACTCAAGAAAATTACTGGCCCAGGCTGTGCATCAATGCCGTTGCCGTAGCTGTTGTTGGCTGGTTCATGACCATGAACCTGTCAACTGGCGTCAGCGACTGGTTGCTGGTTGCGCTTGTCGCATTCCTCGTGCCGCTGGTCGTGGATGCGCTGGTGTCGAGAATCTTCCAGGCGGAGATCGACTACAGTGGGTACTACTGGACTCGACTCTTTCTGGGAGCGGTTCTTATCACCGGCGCGCTCTCCCTGCCGCCTCCCTTCTCAAGCGAGGGATATGGCATGGGTGTTCGACTCCTGGTAGGACTGCTGTTTGTCCACTTCGCACTGGACACCTCTGCATTCATCTACCACGACGAGAAGACACTGCCTGCTCCCAACACACCATCCGCTCGCGCTCCTGCAGGAACGCGCTAGGACACCGTGTGGCTGGGTGATGCCCGCCCAGTCATACAAAAAGCATCTGAAAAGTGATGAATATAAAAACATTCTGTACTCGCAACACGCACGCGAACAAACAGTACAACTTTTATCACTCCAAAGATGCTTTTTAAATTGGGGAAAATCCACTATAATACGATTGCTTCAATAACCAAAATACGAATCATTCTCAAATGCCAAATATAGTTGATAAACAAAAAGGATACTGAGGCCTATTTTCTTACTAAACTATTATTTGCTTTTTATACTTTTTTATCTGGAATAAATATACTGAATAGATGATGTACTTTTACACTTTCACAAAAGGAGTTGTAATCGCTATAGTTATCGGGGTATTGACGTTATTTACCCCACCACAGGCACTGGCTGCGCGTGATATACTCATTCCTTCAGGATCCAATACGGTTTGGCACGGTGTCTTTTTGCCACAAAAAAGAACTATCAGTGCCAGCCAAATTACTACATTTGAAAATCAAGCTGACAAAAAAATTGCGGCGGAAATGTATTATGTCGGCTGGTATATAAATGCATGGGATAGCGTCCAACGGCAAATCAATGTGTGGGAACCACTTGCTATCAAAACCCATGTTGTCTGGGAACCGAACTTGAAAGGCAACAAAAATAATAATACTTTAGATGCTATTTTAAATGGTTCACAAGACGGGGTTATTACTGACTTTGCAAGGAAAGCAAAAACCTATGGAAAACCATTTTTCCTTCGCTTCGCCCACGAAATGAACGGCAACTGGTATGAATGGAGTGGTGCGAGAACAGGAAGAGACCCTCAAAAGTATATTGATGCATGGCGTTATGTGTGGAATAAATTTCAAGAGGAAGGAACGACAAATGCAATTTGGGTGTGGAGCCCGAATGCCTGGAATGTGCCAAATGAATCCTGGAATGATCTTCGCAATTACTATCCGGGAGATCAATATGTTGACTGGGTTGGTGTTGACTTTTTTGGGCTTAAATTTGACTCAGTTGAACCAGGAGTTGCGATGGATCAAGTCTATACTCATTACAGCCATAAGCCAATCATGGTATCAGAAACAGCAGCGGCAGATTGTAATAATTATATTTCCGCAGCAACGATGACCAAAGACCAGTGGATCAATAAATTTTTTGAGGCACTTGCCGCTCGCCCTGCTATCCGAGCATTTTTCTGGTTTAATCCAGCCGCTCAAAACGCGTATCGCTCTGGCGTATCAAGCGCCAGATTCATAACCCGATGATTCCAAACTCTTAACACCACAGGGACTATATCTCCAAATTTTGGACTACATTTCTTCAACAAGTCATCTGATATAATTGTTGTGTACGTATCGCCCAACAAGTAACAGCTATTTGTTGTGTTGGTACATATTTTTTGGCACGTTAATAAATCTATGTACCTTTTTTGCCGCAGGTAAAAGGATAGAGAACTCTATTTTTTTACTTGCGGCAGGAGTGCAAGCAAGAAATTCGAACCCAAAAGGATAGACCACCTTGTCTGTTACAAGTCAGCCTGTTTCCATAACTTCGTATTCTTTGCTCAAGGGCAGATTATACAAAGTTGGTGTCCTAGCCATTGTCGTTGTTCCTTTTATGAGTATCCCTGTAGCTTTTTGGCAACTGTGGCATACTATCGCTGGTCTTTTTGATGTTCTGCTTTTGATAGGTACCTTTCTTCCAATAGCACTAGGGATAACGGTAGGGTACCATCGTCACTTCACTCACAGAAGCTTTCAAGCAAAGCCTTGGGTGAGAGCAGTACTTGGTATATTTGGCCTAATGGCTATCGAAGGCAAGATTATTACCCGGGTCGCAGATCATCGAATGCACCAACAGTTTTCGGATCAGGAAGAGGATCTTCACAGTCCAATGAAAAGCCTGTTCCACGCGCATATCGGCTGGTTTTTCCAGTCCGACGCAGCAGATCCACACGAGTATGCAAAGGATTTGCTTCGTGATCCTCTGGTAGTTGCCCTCGATAGGCAAGCTCCTTGGTGGTATGTTGTCTCTCTCGTAACTCCGTTCCTCTTGGGCGGGTTTCAGGGACTTCTCTGGGCAGGATTGGTTCGTATCTTCCTGGTGCACCATTTTACCTGGAGTATCAACTCCATCTGTCACACCTTTGGAGATCGACCCTACAAAACACCAACCCAAGACAGAAGTGGCAACGTACCATGGCTTCTCCTTTCGCTTGGGGAGAATTACCATAATACGCACCACGCTGTTCCATGGAGCGCGCGTCATGGAACAACCCTTTTGAACGATCCTTCATTTGCATGTATTCTTTTGCTGCAACGACTCGGCCTAGCATGGGATATTCGTGTCCCGAGCGAAGAAAGGCTGAGATCCGTCTTAGCAGAAGAAGGTATGTAGCATTACTCTCGGTGCAGCGTTACGCCGCAGGTAGTTTTAGAGGAGTGCACTTTGACAAGCATTCTTCTGTTACTATACTGCGGCGTTTTTTTTAACTCGATGCAATATACACTCCACAAGATTTAGTGTTTTACGCAACTTCATTTGTTATAATAAGAAAGCATTCCTATGAAACTTGTCGACTATTTCCTTGGAGACAATGTGTACAAATCAACTGATTCTGCTTGGGAAAAATATTTTTACTATTTTAATGTCGCAGCAAGAAAGAATAGTTAAAGATCCTATTGAGATAAAAATTGTGGTCGACTACCGCATGATGGTTGGAATTATTATAGCAATTTGAGACCTCAAGAATTAGCGTTTTATAGGTCCGCATTTTTTTCCTTTGCGGCTAGTTTTGCTTTTTCTACAAACCCTTTTGGCGTGTAATAACCTGTCAAGAATGTCATGTCTATATGGCTTCTGTCTGCCTTATTTCCATAATGAACCCCATTCTTAGCAAAAATCTCAAGCGCTCGGCCAGCAGCTCCTGAAGCATAGCGCAGTTCGGTAAGAACGTCCGCATTAAAATTTCCTTCAGAGTCATAATTAAATCTATTATTTTCTACAGCATCCCGTGCATATGCGGGGTGAATGGATACTTGAGAAATTAAATCAATTTTTTTACGCACAACATCGGGATCTTGAGGATCTCCAAGTGATTTATCTGCTAAAACCAATATTGTATAGTAAAAAAGCTTACGATTATATTCCGTCACTTGTCTTGTATCTTGTTCTTCCTGATACAAGGCATCAAAACTATCTGCAATACGCAGGTCTTTTTGAGTTTTCTCTGATGCTTTGACATCGTCAAAAATTACTTTCTCGTAGTGTTGGGTTGCTGATTCCTCAGCTGCGATTGTTGCATTATCACTATCTTTTAAGAAAAAGGGCAAAACGGCGCCATTTGTAATAACACGTTGCAGCGCATGACCCATGCCTTCATGACCAAAAAGTCGAAGCAACTCTCTTTCCCTTAGCTGAATTGTTCCATCTTCCAATTCATAACAAATTGCACTAATTGCCAAAGCAAGTCTTCCAGAGTGGATATTAAAATAAGATCTCTCTTGTGTAGAAGCTTCTGAAGTAATTCTGTGTAAATAGTTACCGGCTGTGGTTAAGCCTTCAAAAAGAGCTCCTAATTTTTGATGATAATTTGAAATTTGTGTTCCGGCAAATCCTTCGGCTTGTTGCCTGACACGTGGAATATCGGTTGAAAGACCGAGTTCGTAACTAGCAATGTCCGCTTCTTTAAAGAGTCTCTCAATTGCATCTAGTGTCTTACCTCTATTAACTGTAAGCCATGGGAGAATTCCATTAAGATCTTCAGGCTCAAGCCCAAAACCATTCACTGTATCCTCTAGTGTAGTCGGCTGACCACTTAAAAAACGCCCTAGCGCAAGCCCCCGGGCCTCAAGTCTTCGTTTTAGCTCCAACCCATGTAATTCGTCTGTGGAGGTTAGGTTTGGAGAAGATGGGATTTGTCCACTCAGGCTAATCATGCCCTCATGAATTCTAACCGCCTCGCCATAGGGAAAAACCTCATGTCGGGCAGCAAATTTTGCTATTTTTTTGTCTGCAGTCCAAAGCTGATTTGCTTGACCGAAGAGCTCTTTGTTCATTGGAGATATTCTAACAAAATAAGGGCAAAATGTCAAACTATAGGACTGGTGAGTGGCTTGCCGAATGTTGTCCGTACCTATTATAGTACACTATCGCAGGGAGAGATAGTATTTTTTAGAACGGCATTTGCTGATCTCTAAACTGCAGATTTCCCACACAGTGTATTTTTGGTATAATTACCTGTATGACAGATACCGAACCAGTGGGAATAAATGCAACAAGACTGGAGCGTATCCCAAATCCATGGAATGAAACTTTTAGCTCAACAGATCTTCCCCAAGCATCTGCAATTATAGGAAGTGTTTTTAAACAAGACCTTAATGATCGCACCGGTAGCGAGGTTGCAAGGGCACAAGTTCACAAAGATTATATTGGCTTCTCCCAAGCAGAACTGCATGAAAAAGTGCCTGCACTTATTAATTCGTGCCTTTCAGAAATGCTTTCTTACGAAACAGTTGGAAGAGAACCCGCAGAATTGCGCCTTACAAAACTTAAAACAATTGCTCCGTCAATTACCCATGTTATCGACCGCTCAGCACCTGGGGATTATTATCATTTAAATAAAAACGATAAATACAAACATGACCCGGCCATGCAAGGAGGAGACAGGGTCCGGTCGGATCAAGCTGCAATTCTGGCAATCGTCTTGGCAGGAATTAAAGAAAACTGGCCAGACGAAGACCTGTTACTGTTTTTAAATCAGCATGTTTTAACCAACGACAACGAAGCATTAAACGCGTTGCGGGAAAAAGCAAAACAAGCTGTAACAAGTTCTGGAATTCGCATTGCATATTCCGGAGAAGCACATGAAATTAATCCCATTAAAATTGCATTAAGTCAAAAGAATGTTTTTATTCCAAAAGAATCAGTAGATTTTGTTGGACCCGAAGGAATCCATGATACTTTTACACAAGGGGTAGAATTCAAAAAATATTTGGAAGCAAATATTGTACCCGGAAATTCTTTTATAGAACCAATTAATTTACAAGGCATTCGAGCAAGCAGAATGGCACAAACCATTGGAATGGTACCACCAGAAACTAATTATTTTATCTATGCAATGCCAACTACCAAACACGAATCAATGCCCTATCGGGAAAACGAAATCAAGGGGACCGTGTGGTATGCTTTAACCGGAAAAGGATCTTTTGACCCTGTTTCGCATACACTCATATGATAGAAAATACTCAAAGTAGCGCAGCTGAGAAGAGAGAATTGGGCGGTTTTGCCGTAGAGGCGCTGTCTATTGGTAGACTCCACAAGAACCCAGAACGCAATGAAGATGGTTTTGTTGCAACTTCTCACACATTCGCAGTTATAGACGGATCTGCACCAAGAACCGATGTAAAATTTTTAGGAAGTAGCAGTGCTCAGTTTGCTACCAATGTATTAAAAGATGTTTTTAAATCAACCCCTTCAAGTCTCAATGGCATCGAGTTGGTAAATGCAATAACTGCTAGAATTAACGAAGAAGTAGCAAAGGTAGAAGGCGCACAGGAGATTCTTGCAAAAAAACCAGAAGCCCGCCCTGCAGCGCTTTTTACCGCTGCGCGAATACACGACAACAAGCTTGTTGTTACTGCAGTGGGAGACGTGCGTTTTCGGGTAAACGGCAATCTTATTCACCAGGATCATATTCTATCCGAAGACTTAATGATTCAAAAACGAGTTGCGGCAATGGAAAAAGCACAGGCCGACAACAAAGAGCTCTCAGACGATGAGCTTCGCACCTTAGGAAGAGCCGCAATTGATCAGGATCTAAAAACACAGGCGGGAAAATATTTTAACAACCCCGACGATCCACTAGGGTTAGGAATAGTAGATGGGACTCCGGTTCCTGCTAAATTTATAAAAGTATATGAATTTGATATTGATAGTGTCGAAACACTGGAAATATTCTCGGATGGTTATTATGTAGTTCCGGAAGAGGCAAGTGTAGATGCATTTGAAAGCGCTTTTGTACAAGCTGAAAAAGAAGATCCATTGCGGTGGAAAAAATATCCGGCAGTCAAGACTTCAGCTCCCGATCAATTCTCCGACGACCAAACGGTCCTTATTGCCAAAAAACTAGCTGTTTAATTTGCTTCCAACAGTCTCCAGTTGTGTGATATGTAAGGCTCGGAACAGAGATTGCGGTTAAAGCAACATGGTCTTCTCATACCTTTGTTAAGCTTTGACAGGGCAACTTCAATATGCTTTTGGCGCGTTTCCGGAAGTTTCACAGCGCGTATCCAACGAATCCATTCCCAACGTGCGTTTGGTGTAATATTTTTCCATAAAGCCTCTGCTTTGAGGGAAGTTGCCAAAGCCTTTTTGAAATCTTCAGGAACTTCCGGCTCTATCCATTCTTTGGTCGGTTCAAGCAAAACCTGTACAGTATCGCCTGCCGCAGCACGAACGTCATCAAGCAACCTTTTGTCAGGTCTAAACCAGTGGCTTCCTTTACCATCTGGTTCGAGCGCAGCTTGAAAAGGGAACCCATTAATGGTTCCTTCGACCATTACCAAACCTCGTGATGGAAGCATCATACTTGCATCCTTAGGCAACCTTAAAATGATCCATGAGTTGATTTTAAACAATTTAGCTTTAAAATTGATTGTCGACATATGAAGATATTATACCAAAGCTTCGAGAGTGTTCTTTAGTATTTCTTTAAACTGTTTTCTTCCATAACCGCTTTTCAAAAATCTTTCTCTAGCTTTTGCATCTTTTTCATTGATGAAGTATTCGTAATGAATTAGTTTTAAAGGAGTTCTGTTTTCGGTTGCTTCTACTTTACCATTTGCATGAAGAGTTAATCGATTTTTGAGATTATTAGTAAAGCCAATGTACAATTTATAATCTTGAAACGTCAGACGGGACGTCAAACGTCCCAGCCACGTTTGACTGTGGCGTTTCA
>CAZVON010000020.1:5477-22362 GCA_964628435.1 uncultured Gammaproteobacteria bacterium | reverse complement strand
TTCTATGTTTGTTATTCCCAATTTTTGGGCATTTCTTTTTGTATATTCTATTTTATTATTTACTCGTACTTACCTATATATTTATCAAATTTATCACGTGGTTTTACACCGTTTCTATGGTTACGAATAAACGAGTTGTGGACATTGATTATTCAGATCTTGTTTATCACAACGTGGCCGCAACAAAGCTTACACAACTTGAAGACGTAGACTACACCCAACTGGGATTTCTGCGTAGTTTATTCAATTACGGCGATGTATTTGTACAAACAGCAGGAGAAAAACCAAATTTTGATTTTCTTGCGGTACCACAACCTGCTCGGGTTGCCCGCATTGTTGTTGAATTGATTGGAGCAACATAATATGAATATGCCATTTGACTTTTTCTCTCAGATAATATCCATCCAATTTTTTTTGAAAGGCATCACCATTCTTTTTCTTGTAGGGTACATCATTTTTGCGTTTGTCATTTTTAACCAAGTCAATACTATGGACAGGATTATTCACCAATTTATATCCTCTACTCTGATAAAAACGTACGCGCTTTTCCAGATAGGAGCAGGTATTCTATTGCTCTTGATCGCATTTGCTATACTATAGCCGATGGAAAAGCATCGCACATTTATCAATTCTCATACCACTTTTGCAAAAATCGTCGCAACGCCAACTACAACCGCTTGGTCTCAGGCCTATACCGCAGGCAGCCTCTGTGCCTTGTTTGCGTTAACAACCACCCAAGAAACTGCAGAACTTGCGTTAATTGGCAAAGAAATCATTAACACGTTAGAAGAAGAATTCTTTACTCTGGAAGTTAAAAAATTGACAGCCATCAAACAGGCACTTACTACCACAGTTCAAAAGATTCCGCCAGTAACAAGCGCAACCATTGTGGTAGCATTTATTCCCACAGTACCTTCTGAAAACAACGAAACAGCAATTTATGTATATGTCTATGGCAATGGAGTTATTTTTTTAAAACGGGCAGATAAGTTTGGCACTCTGTTGGGTCCTTCGAATATGATTTCTGCAAGTTCTGGGTTTTTAAAAAAAAATGACATTTTGATTCTTCAAACGCAACAGTTTGGGGAAATCGTATCTGCAAGTAACCTTTCATCTTCTTTAACTTCGGAAACTCCAGCAGATATTGCAGAAATACTCACTCCACAAATTCATAACACCAATGACGGAGCCGCATCTGCTATTATTGTAAAATTTCAAAAAGAAGAGACGACAACAGAAATGTCTTCAGCAGACGCGCCACCTATTCCTTCCCTTGCTCCGGTCTTAGAACCACCGTCAATCCATGCTTCCTATGAATCTCCAAAATCATCAAAGCAACCATTACTCCAATTGAAAATTCCCATTCAATTTTCCGCACTCTCTCAGGTGGTAGGGTCGGTTAAAGAAAACATGAACCACACCAAAAAAATGTTTTTTACCATTGCTTGTATTCTGATTATTGTGTTAATAGCCAGTGTGTATTTTGCGGTCAAAAAACAGGAAGATACAAAAATCCAACAAGAATTTACGCGCGTGTATACTGAGGCTCTTAAAAAGTACGACGAGGGCCAAGCTCTGGCTTCTCTCAACAAGAACTTAGCCCAAGAGGATTTTGAAGCTGCAAAAAAACTTCTGGAAGAAAGTAAAAGTAAGTTTAGACCAGGATCTTCCCAAGAAAAGCAACTCACAGGGCTTCTTGCGAAAGTGGAAGTCTCTCTTGCCCACAACCAATCAGACTTACGTACTCGTCCCAAAGAGGTAGATGCTTCAGTCAGCCAGTTGCTTGCCTACGAAGTAAAAACTGGGGTTGCTGCTAGCTCATTTGCTCACGACGACAAAGCATTTTATACTGCCGATATAAAGTCTATTCAACGTGTTGATAAGGAAACCAACAAAGCAAAACAAATCATCACCAACGATGATGATTGGAAATCACTCAATGGTATGGACGTCTATTTTAACAATATATACATTGTTGACGCGTCTTTGGACACTATTCTTAAATTCGTACCCACTGAAAAAGGCTTTGCGAAAACAAATTACCTTTCGTCTTTGGTAACTGCCGATTTATCTAAAGCAGTTTCCCTTGCTATTGACGGCTCACTGTTTGTGCTTTCAAGCAATGGCTCTATTCAAAAATTCACGCGTGGCAAACCAGACACCTTTGCTCTGTCGGGACTTGATAAGGGACTTACTAATCCAAAAAAAATCTTTACCCATGCAGATATCAACAATCTGTATGTGCTTGATAATGGCAACAGTCGTATTGTAGTGCTCAATAAACAGGGGGCTTATGTATCTTCTTATCAATCATCGGTGTTGAAAAACGCCAAAGACATTGAAGTAAGCGAAAAAGACAAGAAAATCTTTGTATTAGTAGATAAAAAAGTCTACCAAATCGACCTGCAATAGTTTCCTTTATTTTACATTTTTCTTCGTTTGGCGTATCATTGACTGGTATGAAAATCACCAATAAACGAGCGTTTTTTGATTACGAACTGCTAGATCGAGTCGAAGCAGGAATCAATCTCTATGGTTCAGAAGTCAAAGCAGTACGGCTTGGCCATGCTGATTTATCGGGAAGTTTTGTGAGAATTATTGGAAGCGAGGCATATTTGGTGAATGCCAAGATTTTCCCCTACGAATATTCCCGTCCCGAAGGATATGACGAACGAAGAACACGAAAACTCCTGCTTCATAAAAGCGAAATTCTTGTCCTCAAATCAAAAACCGAAGGCGCAAACCTCACGCTAGTACCAATATCTCTGTATATAAAAAACGGGTTCGTGAAGCTAGAAGTGGCTATTGGGAAAGGAAAAACAAAGTACGACAAGCGCCAAGCAATCAAAAAAAGAGATCTGCAGAAAGAATTAGAAATAGAACTTAGTGAAAGTGCTTAACCACAAAAAACCGCCCTCAAAAGAGCGGCTTGGTGGAGATGGCCGAGAGTGACTCGGCGTCCAAGAAATAACAATAAAAAACGTCTACAAGCTTAGTCAATTGTTAAAAGTCACTCTATCCTATCGAATTGACACGACTAGATAAAGTCATAGGTTATAAATTCAAGTAAGAACAGTAACCACTATTCTCACTGTTTCCCAACTGTGTTTATGCCTCTTTTGCCCCGTTGAGAAAAGACAATAAAGACAGCATTCAGCCCTCTATTATGCAGTAAGGTAATTGCTTACCCCACTAAAGGCATAAGCTGGTCTAAACGCGCGACTATCAGAATAGTCAGCATGTATTGGTTGACTTTGTTTAGCGACAATAAGTCAAGGTCGGCTTGCTGTTTTTAATGTACCTTCTTGTCGATGCAATGCATCCCCAAGGCCCATATTGTATCAACAAACCATTCATTTGTCAACCCCTCTTGAGGCTAATTTACGATCAGGAATAATCGCACAGTCTAAGCTCGAAAAAATATTTTTTGTGACCAGCGGCTTCTCTCTTATACTTGACTTAATCCTATAGTTTTGGTATACTTGGCTTTTATGTTTTTGATTCCAGCATCGTATTACCAAGTAAAACAAACAAAACACAAGGGTAAAGGTGTTTTTGCTACGCAAGACATAGGACCTGGAGTAGTTATCGGCGACTATCTTGGTACGTTGATTCGCACCCAAGATGAAGAAAAGTACGAAAAAAAGTATGGTTTTTACGCAATGTATTACACTGATTATGCCACTATTTTCCCTGATCTTGACACAGATGGCATTCACCGCGTCAATCATTCCTGCGCGCCGAATTGCTGGATGTTTACGTACCAAGGCCACACCCTTTATTTTTCTCTACGCAAAATATTTAAGGGCGAAGAGCTTACTGTTTCCTACCAAATTGGGCCAATAGACAAAGACTGCGCTCCTTGTAAAGATGTTTGCAGATGTCAAAGCATTCTGTGTACTGGCACCATGCATCTTTCAAAGCAACAGTATAATAATTGGGCCGTATTCGATAAAAAACAAACATCCAAAACGAAATGTCCTCCAGTAAATTATGGACAAACACTTGCACTACTTTCTTCGTACCCAAAATCCATTTCTGACCATTCTATCTATTCCCTTTTTGGCGCTTTCCACAAAAAACCATCTATCTATACCGATCGTACTCTCCCTTCAAAAAAGCGGCTGCGAAAAAGAATCAGAGAAACTGGGCGTGCGCTTTCTTTTCCTTATGTACACACAACCGTCTTAGGAGTCACTGACACGCTTATTATTACTAAACCATACTCATCTCGTATCATCAAGCTCAAGAAAAAATCAGTCCCGGGCAAGAGTAATACCAAAGACTTTTCTTACCCCTTCCCTTTTCAATACCTGAGCCGCTTCCCACAAAGTTGACCCAGTAGTTAATACATCATCAACTAAAATAATAGTAGGATATTGCGATATTTTGTTATTGGATGCTAAGACAAAGGCATGATGAATATTGTCCATGCGTTTTTCTCGATCAAGACCAACCTGAGAATCTGTTTTTTTGACCCGTTGTAAAAGGTGTTGCATTGGAAGATTGAATCTTTTCGCAAGCTCTCCTGCTAAAATTTCTGACTGATTATACCCTCGATGGTTAAATTTTGATTGATGTAATGGAATTGGCACAAAAACAGGATTATATGAAAGCTCTTCCATAAATGATTGGTGCTGAATAATACCTTCATAAAACAGTTCTCCGAGTATTTCCCGCAACTGAGAAACATACGGTTTATACTTAAAAACGTATAATAATTTTTTAGCAACGCCTTTATAAAAAATGCTTGAAAACGCACCATCAATGGTATATTTGCCTCTACATCCTGGGTGGGTACATCCATCAATCGATGCTTTGCTACATACTAAACAGACATAGTAGTCACAAAACGAGAGCTTGGAAAAACAATCAGCGCAAATGTAAAAACCAATCTTTTTACACGACACGCAGTATTTAGGGAAAATGATGTCTAGTAATCCCATATATTGAGTGTATCAAAAGACGCTAACATGCTATAATAGCCTCACGGAGAGTGGGCCGGACGGTAAGGCACAGGTTTGCTAAACCTGCAGGGTGAATAGCCCTGAATGGGTTCGACTCCCATACTCTCCGCTACTTTTGAATTCCCTGGAGGAATTGAGCAATGGTGGCTCACCAGTCTTGAAAACTGGGGTCCGCAAGGACATGTGGGTTCGACTCCCTCTTCCTCCGCCCTAACTTCCACTCAGCCTCTTTGCTATTTGGTATTGGAAATATTTCTTCCTTATTGCTCAACAGTTTCAATTTTGCTAGAATAGCATCGCCAAACCAAAATCTTCAGGCTTTTTTGCATGCCTGTTTTTTATGGATTAGGCAAAGGAACTAGCTCTTTCACAACACGCGAAACGCTTCCGCCTTTCTTAAGATTGCGGACAGAAAGAAGATAAACGTTTATCTTTTTCCTGTCCGTAGTCTTTGTTTGAGAAGGGCGGAAAACAAAGACTGTGGACAAAGTTGGAAAGGAGACAAACAATGCCCGAAGCCGGCCCATCTCAGGGAATGTATGGTACCTTTGTTTCGGTACCAAAGCCTTCTGAGGCATTAATGTGCCTCTGCGGCAACAGAGCGATTCCAGGACTTCATTGCGCCCATCCCACCTGTAGACAAGGAGTCTGTGGTTCAGAAAGCTGTTGTCGGGAGTTGTCTTCCCGACCAGGAGATGTCAGGACACAACTCATCCACCGAAGCCACTAGAGCAGATTTTTAGTTTAGAAACAGCTTGGGAACCGCCCTTTCCCTCCACGATCAGGAAAGGAGAAACTGTGAACAGCCCAAGCATATACTGGGCATGTCCTACCCATCAGGATACGCGGTACTTTTCCACGTACCCCAATCGACCAACACACTGTCAAGCGGTAAACCCAGATGGCACACCTTGTACTCAAGCACTGAATCCCTACGTCGATGAGTTTACTCAGCCTCAACCAACACGTCTTTACGACCAGTTCGATTGAGCAGGACAATGGGACCAGAACTTAAGCACGGCATTCGGCAACCCAGCGGAACAAACCAGGCAATCGACTGGGGCATCACTATTGGTCTGCTGGCAGTGATCGCCTTTTTGCTGCAGCGCATCTGGAACCTTGTGTTTTCAGACACCTTGCGTTGGCGAACTCTTTTTTTCAGTCTTCTTGGGGTGGTGGCAGCAGATGAGATCTCTCGCACTCCTGCGGCAAGAACAATCCTGAGCAACCTTCTGGATAACCCATCTTCTGCTTCTGCGTACTTAGACGACATTCCTCCCAACTATACGGGAGGCTCGTTTCGCATGTGAAAAAAGCGTATCACAGAGCCCGCTTGATGTCTCAAGCGGGCTTTCCATTTTTCTAAAATAGACTATTGAAAATGGTGTTATAATATTGGTATGACATCTGCCCTTCCGAAACCAGAAGAACACGAATTTCTCCCAACCGACCTTCCCAAAGAAATTCCCGCGCATACTGGAAAACCGCATTCACATATACATCACGAATCAATGAGTGTGAAAACATTGCTATCATGGCATGCGCCAGGACGACCATTTAAAAAACGCGGTAAAGAATTTTATATCAATGTCCTTCTGATTATGCTTCTCACCCAAGTGATTCTTTTCTTATTTGCCCAATATATGCTTATGCTGGTTGTGTTTTCGTTGGTCTTTATGGCATTTGCCTTAGTTACGGTACCCCCTGCTCAGTTTCATTACCGCATTAGTACCGAAGGACTAACGGTTGAGGATCACTTTTTCTTATGGCAAGAATTGTATGATTTTTACTTTAAACGGCAATATGACATGTATACTCTTCATATTCGAACGCACGCGTTTGTACCTGGTGAAGTTATTATTCCATTGAGCGATATGGATAAAGAACATGTTAAATCAGTTTTAATACGCTATCTTCCGTTTCGCGAATATATTAAACCCACGTTCATGGAAAAAACTGGTGATTGGCTCGCGCGAAATTTCCCACTGGATAAAACTTCAACTCACCCCAGTTAAGTTGCTTCTCTATTCTCTATAAGCTAAAATAGAAGTGAAATTTGTACCTACGACAAGGAGAAACATATGTCCTCGTAGCTTAATGGATAGAGCTTTGGATTGCGGATCCAACGGTTGGGAGTTCGAGTCTCCCCGAGGACGCATCGTAAAAATTAATTTCAAGGATTTAAGGAGAGGTGTCTGAGTGGTCTAAAGAGAAGGTTTCGAAAACCTTTGTCCTGCTAAGCAGGACCGTGGGTTCGAATCCCACCCTCTCCGCAACTCAGGATAATCATGCCAAAAAGCCTGCATTTGGACTGTATTATCAAGCTGTTCTGCAAGTTCGAATTTTTCATCAGTGTCTGGTACTTCTTTTGTCGCTTTCGAACTATTCGTCATTTCTGCAAGCTCAGAGAGCCGTTTGAAGGGCTTAGTCAGCTCGTAGGTAAGCTTCCCGCTATTGGGTTCTATATGCAGCGAAGCAAAGAGTTGATTAATAATCTTTCGTTTCTCCTCGTCTTTTCTCCTAGGATGAGAGTAAATATCCTTTGCTCGTTGCGATAAATCATAAAAGGAAACACTGTATTCAGCGCTTTTCACTTCAAGCTCAGAGTGTTTTTTGATTGCTTCAAGAATATCGTTTTTCTCTTTTTTGTATTCTTTGTGCTTTTTATCGTAGTTCTCCTTGTCTATCTGCTCATCTACTCGTAAATCAACCAGGTTATCTATTCTTTTCTGAGCATTACTAAGTTTACTGTTTAGATCTTTTATTATGTTCTCATGGTAGTCGACAGTGTCTGAATGTCCTTCTTTGACTGCTTTCCGAATCCAGCCGCTAATTCTTCTGTTTTCAAGTTGGAAAAACAAAAGACAGCTTATAAGCTGACCCTCAATATCTGGCTCTTTCACAGAATTTACTTGAGAACATGGTTTGAAGTGGTTACAGTAGCCATAGAGCTTGCCTTTCTGTAATTCCCATGTAATTGCATGTCCACATTCACTACAGAATGATAAGCTCTTAAATAAATAGCTATGAATGGTATATTTTGGAGCGTTTTTCCTTTTAAGAAGGGCTTGATTTTTATCGTAGACCTCTTTTGTTATTAACGGTTGATGCTTACCCTGATACAATTCTCCTTTCCATACAAAAGAACCATAGTAATACGGCTCAATAAGCATGTCGTAGATGCGGCTGGTAACTACTTTCTTACCTTGTCTGCTTCGTAATCCTTCTTCATACATAGTATCTGTGAGCTTTTTTACGGAATAATTGCCAGTAGTAAATAACTCAAGGGCTTTCTTAATAAGAGAAGCAGTTGGCTCATCAGGAATAGGGATTCTGCGCCCTTCAACTTCAATAGTTTTATAACCAATTTTTGCTTGTCCTGGATACCAACCCTGTTTTAATTTTTCTTCCTGCCCTTTGCGTACTTCTTCACTTAAGTTGTCCGTGTAAAACTGAGCTACTGAGACTTTGATACTCCAGAGGAACTTATCATGAGATCGTGATTCTTTAGTTAAAATGAAGTTTTCTTTGATAAAGTGTACTTGTCTTTCAGGGTTCTTGTTGATCCACTTATCTATTTCAACCGCATCATATTTATTGCGGGTTAGCCGATCAACCTTTTCGCAGACAACAACCTGAATATTTTTCTCTTCAATAAAACTAAGCATTGTCTTGAAGATTTTACGTTGTTCTTTTCCGATTGCAGATTCAGAGATAGAAAAGACTTTTGTAGTGTTAAATTCTAGCTTTTCAGCGTAGCTTACAAGAAGTTTCTTTTGGGAATCTAGTGAAAACCCAGTTTCTTGCTCTCTGCTTGATACCCGACAAAATAAGACTGCTTTCATAGTGTTATTAACCATATTGATTATACCGTAAATTAACCTGCAATTCTGGCCATAATTTACAGGTTTGACTCATGATTCTCCTCGTTTTCAGCCATTTCTATAAAATATTGCTCAGCTTCTGTAAGTGGCAAGCTATCAGTTACCCCACCCTGTAACTCACTATTGTTTGTGTCAGGCGAAGCAGTGATCTGACTGGTAGGGTAGATCAGCATTTTGCGTTTGTCATTAGGATCTGCTTCTTGGATTATTAACCCTGCTGCTTCAAGAGGTGGGATTATTTGCTGCCTTAAATACCAGTCTGGCAGAAATCTCCCATGTATTGCGTAGTGTTCTTGTAATATTTCTTGTCGTGATAGGCCTCGTTTACCTATATCCCCTTCAAGATCTCCATTTTTGTCTTTATAAGCTTTTACGATAAAATCTTTCTAGAGATTCTAACAATATGGTGGCAGATTTAACTCTTGGCTTTCTGAAATAACATCCCAGATCTTAAATGCTTCGTGAATATCCTCATCACAAGCAATAAGAGCTAATCCATGCCGTTCTCGAAACCACAAATTCAAGAGTGCAAATACTTTGACAAGACTAATGATTCTTCCTATATCACGCTGGTGACGTGGCTTAAATGTCTTTGCTCGTTCAAGAAAGAGTTGCTTAATAAGCTCAGGATTGGAAATCTGAATATCGACAATATTTTCTTCCTTAATAGCTGCAATTCGTTCTTTCAGCAATTTGCGCTCAGGATTTATTTCAAGACCCCTTTTATAAGTAATGCTATTTGCTTCTTTTTTGATCTTTTCAAAAATTGCCTGCCTGATTTTCTCTTGGTTGATTTCAGGGGATAGTAGTAAAAAGCGGGTGGCTTCTTGCTCATCGATCTCAAGTCCTGCGGTGCAAAATATGACTGCTGGAAAGCCTCTGATAATAACAGTTTTTTTCTATTACCGCCTTTTTGATTCTTGTCAGTTATTTTTGCCATTATTTCTTTTTCATCATGGGAAAGAAGCGCTCGAAGCCGTGAGAGAAGCTGAGTGCTTGGTTGATCGAGAAAGATAATTATTTTCTGTGACAGATCAACAGTAATGGTATTTTTCTCTTTATCATATACTCCCTGTTCATGGTAAAAAGCAGTTGCCGAAGCAGAGCCAAGCTTTAGTACGTCCACCTGAGGAAATAATGTAGATACCTCTAAAGGGATAAAGGATTTACCACTAGAGGAAGGTGCATTGAAGCTTATATTCAGCTGTGAATCTTCAGTATAGGCAGAGAGTTGAGCAAGAAACGTAATCAGTTTGTTAATTTCGTCCCGCTTAATAGTCAATCCCAATACTGCAATTAAATCTTGTGCAGTCAATTGCGTAAACTTTGAGGTATCAACTGGTGGGTATTCTCCGCTGCTTATTTCTTGAAATGGTTTATTGGTATCGATAGTGTCCATAATTTTGTTCCTTCTTAACGCAAAGTGTCTGTAGCTTCTCAGCTAAAAACGCTATTTGCATATCTAAAGGCTCAAGCATAATTTTCTCAATAAATGCTCCTCTGTCGGGATCTCCTTGCTTTAATGCTTCTATACGCTCTATAAACGCATCTGTATGAAGATCAATTTTCTCGCATAAAAGATCACTGTAATAGAAAATAAGCTTCCAGTTATTCATTGTTACTTTCTGCCTCCATATTCTTCTGATCCATCTTTGCTAACAGCTCGTAAAGGGCCACCAGAAAGTTACCAAACTCACTTAGTTCGTCCTGCGGTAGCTCAATACCGTAGTCCTCTTTGATAATGATTTTTAACTCTTCTAAGAGTGCTTGGCTTACCATAGTTATATCTCCGAATACAAACGGTTTTTCAAAAGTTTCAAATTGGTAAGTACGGTTTGTGGTTCAAGACGTAAGGTTTTATCCCAATATGCCTGGACTGCCTCATCGAAACCTGTTGTCTTTTGGAAAATAAACTGAACTTTGCGAGGATTGGTTCTATCGAGCCGATCTAACGGAAAATCTAAGCTCAGTAATACACTGGAGAGAAAAATATCGTAGGTTGCGAAATACTGTGGTAATACATCTTTGCTCATGTTCATAGTTATTTTTTCCTTAACTATGACATTTGTAACAAAGATAAAAAGGAAGCTGAAGAACAGAAGGTTAGGGAAACAAAAGGCTCTGGTAACAACTGTTTCAGTAAGTCGTTGTTACTTTTTCTTTGTAAAAGCTTGTACTCGATCTTTGTATCTTTTATAGGTTTCTTTTACCCATACCTCATCGGTTACTCGCTCGTCATCAGGATATTTCTCATATAAGTAGTTTGAGATCTCTTTATACGTCATGCTTTTCTTCTCTCGAAGGTCTGCAATCTCTTTTGAAATGTCGAGAATGGTACTTTTTTGATGGGAAACTATAGGCAGATCCTGCATCAAGTCTTTTATAATGCTCCAGTTATCCTCGATCCACTTGATAAGCTGATTTTTTGACGTCTGTTCATATATGAGAAGCGCACCGATTGGATCTTTGCTTTTTTGTACTTCGTCAAGAATATCCACTTTTGTAGCCATAAAAAGAAATGGCAGCTGAGTGTAAATATTCTGAAACGCATTAAAGGCAATAAGCATGAAGAATTGCTTCCTAAAATCTGATGGTAGATTGTAATGCTGGGTAAGCCTTGCTAAGTCAGACTCCATTTCCCTTTGCGTTTCTCGTATACTGAAACCTTCTTTGTGCTTTTTATTTTTAAGATTTTTGAGAAAGGTCTCATCGTCTTCATTTTCAACTTCCTGTTTTTGTTTTATAAAGTAGTGATTAATTGCTTTCTGCTCAGCCTGGGGCAGCGAATTGACAAATTTGTCCAGTTTAATTTTCCTTCTATCAATTACCTCAGACAATTTCTCCTGTGGAGCAAAAATAACTTCATTTGAGTTGTACATCTCATCAAGCAACCGATGAAATTCCTCTAATGTTTCAAAAGGTAATCCCTCAATAACCTTGTCTCTTATTTCAATTGAGCTATACAGCTTCTCAATGGGGAATCCACTCTCGGGAATATCATACTTTTTCCTCAATTGTTTCTGTTCGTTTTGGAAGTATTCGTCTTCTAGTAAGAAATGTAAAAAGTTCTTAGTTTCCAAGCTGACAACTTTTGCTCGGTGAGGAAAGAACAACAAGTTATCAAAAATAATAATATTCATAATAATTCTTATTTGAAGCTGAGTGTATTATACAAAATATAGTGAGTGAGGTGGTGGGGTAAGATCAAAAAGGAAACAGTTCAGAGGAATGAATCTTTAGTGATTTGATAATTCTATAAATTTTTTCTAATGACGGGTTTACTTCGCCTCGTTCAATTTTACTGTAGTAACTTGGGTTTATTCCTGCATCGACTGCTACTTCAACTTGTTTTAAGCCCTTCTTTTTTCTAATCCTTTTAAGGTTTTCACCC
The DNA here is from genome assembly GCA_964628435.1 of uncultured Gammaproteobacteria bacterium. Classification (GTDB taxonomy): domain Bacteria; phylum Patescibacteriota; class Microgenomatia; order Levybacterales; family UBA12049; genus CAZVON01. Next base: position 10,120 of record CAZVON010000020.1, on the reverse strand, counting down.
ACCTCTTTGCGAAGTTTTACAGTGAAATAATATGGCATATAGCACAATTTTCCGCAAAATCGTGAGATAAGATTGTCTGTATATAGACTATTTAGCCTTGAGGAGTAGCTTGATTTTCATTTGCCATATACATAGAATTGAATGAGGAGAGTTAATAACAGTCACTCAACTTATTTGTTATAATTCTCATAGGTTTGAAGAGTTGTTTCTAATACAGGATAAAATATGTCTGAGCAAATTGTCCCAAAGCCACATTTAGCAGAACAGAATGTCGAATTATCCTCTCCAGAGGAGCGCGAATCTTTTGAAGGACAAAAGGTACTTGTTATTGGTGGGCCTGATGCGCACGGCGTTAGCATGGCAGTAACTTCAGCTCAGTATTTAGAAAAACGAGGAGCTGAGGCAACAATAAATATTGGTTCTCCTGTTATTCGAGAAGGGAAAGGAGCAACTCACCCAGGAGCTTTTTATAGCAAAACGCTTCCTGCATTAAATCTTGAAGGGTATGATCGAGCAATTATTACCGATATTCCTTTAGATTTTAAGCATTTAGAACAATCCGAGGAAGAACTTATCAAACTTACAGAAAGGTTGAATGCTGAAAGACAACGTAGAAATCTACCCCCGCTTGAACATCCAGTGTTTTTCTTAGATCATCATAGTACGACAAAATTCCAGAAAGATACCTCATCGATTGCTATAAAAACAGTTTCTACTGCTCAAGAATGCCGATTAGGTAGTGAACAATCTCAAGCAGCAAGAATAGGTGCAATTTGTGATCGAGATGCTGCAACCCTTCCAGTAACTGAAGAAGAAATGGTATTAGCAAAAGGATTGGACGCAGCAGTACGGCCTGACCCTGGTGACGCCAAACCTGTATTATCCAAAAATGCAACTGAAGAAGATACACAAGTACATCAGCAAGCCCTCATAGGCTGGGAAGAACGTGCACAAGCAAGGCTAATGCAGGCAGCTGAACGTCTCAAAGCTGGTGATTGGGACTACTTTAAGCAAGAAGCAGAAAGACTCAGTAGAGTTGAAGTGCCAACTGCAAGCGGATTTGGTGAAATTGCTATTGTTGACACACAAGATTTAACAGGGAAATTCGCAGTATTAAAACTTATGGAAATGGCTATAGAAAATAATGGAGTTGATGCAACACCGTATGCACTAGGAGTTTTACGTGATGTAAGAGATGAAAAAATGGGACGGGAACAAGCAGATATTGTGTCAGTTATCCGTCACTGGACTCGTGAAGATTTGCCATCTGTTGAAGATGTTTTGGTGGAAAGATTTGGTGAAGAATTTATAGAAAGATACAGAGTGTATGGTGCAGAAAATGCCAAAACAATACGCTTACCAGTAAATGACCATGAAACGGCACGAATTGCAGCTTCAATTGTTGAAGCATTTGCAGGTCGTGAGATGCCAGATTTTTCTAAAGTGCGATCTGTTGTTATGTGTGGTGATCCAAACTCTGGTAAATCAGTTTTCTCGACGATTTTTCGTGAATCATTGAAAAACTTAGGCGTGAAAGTTTCTCATTTAGATTTAGATAAAGCAGCACCTACTCCCACTTGGTATTTGGATGCTGAGGTTGGATATAAAGAGGCTGAGTTTCAATTTGCTCAAGGCAAGATTCCGCAGGAAAAATTAGATGAGGCAAAACGTGCTCTTGAGGAAGCAGCAGAAAAAAGAAGAGGAATGAAAAGACCTTGGTCTATTGAACTTGCTGAGGAAGCAAAGCAGGAAATTCTCTGGGAAGCACAACAAGAAGGCGTAGATTTTGTTATCGGTGATATAGGTGGTGGCAGAATCAAAAAAGATGAAAATGGAAAAACAGTAAAGATTACTCGCTTAACAGCTGAGAACGCAAGAATTTTGGAGGGAACAGATGCAGTGCTTATCGTTTCAAATAATCCAGAAGGCGCTGCTGAATGGAAACGACTCATTGAAATGGGTGTAGATCCAGAGACAGGGGTACGAATTGAAAGAGACACGCCAATTGAGATTATCGGTATGTACCAGAGTATTTTGGAAGGTACAACTCAAAAAGTTGCCGGGAACGGAAATGAGAATGGAGTTATTACGAATCTTGATCGAAGTAAAGCTGAAAGAAAATATAATCCAGCCATTTTTACCACAGCAATGTTTGTATCTGAAGCTGTTGACAGAAGGATCCTTCATGAGCAGGCGGAGCAAGTAAGAAATCCGTATCAACAAGAATTAAGACAAGTTGCCGATGAATATACAAGAAAACTACTTGAGCGATTACCAGAAGGTACTGTAGTTGATCTTGGAGGCTCGCTTCTCTCTAATACCGCTCTTCGTGGCCATAATGATATTGATTTACGTATTCTTTTACCAGCAGAGTGGACTTCTGAAGAGAAGATACGGGAAGTATCTCAAGCTATTGCAGACCTTGTTCCTTTTCAAAAAGATAGACCTGTGGGTTCCCCTGAGAATCAGCAATTTGCTGTAATGCATCAACTTAATTTTGAACAAGAAGGAATTGAGGGTGAAGCAGAACTTGAAATTAGCGTACGACCAGCTGAAGGGTATGTAGGATTTGCAAAATTTCAGAGCAGCTTACCACAAGAACTTCTTGATAGATATGTAGTCTTAAAGGATGCGACAAAGGAAAGAAAACAAGAATATAAAAAGGTAAAAGAACAGTTTTATGCAATGACTCGATGGTTACATGCAAGAGGATATTGGGACGAACAAGGAGAGATTGCAGGCACACAACCAGACTTAGAACAAGCTGAAAAGTTATTTTGGGGTGATAATTTAGATGAAGTTTTAACTCGTTCTACCCCTGAAATATAAATATGACACAAGAGCATAATGAAACTCATCGACCTCTTCATGAAAGGCACGAGCAAAGGCCAGTAGGAAACCCAAACCTTCCCATCTGGCAGAAGATGCCAGAAATAGTTGAAACTCTCAGAGATAATAATCGTTTAATTCTCGCTTCTGAAACAGGAAGTGGAAAAACAACACAAGTCCCTCAAGCGTTACAGGCGGAAGGGTTTTCGGACAATGGAAAAATCTTCTTTGTTGAATATAGAGTTGCTGTTGCAGTAGAAGTTGCAAATAGGGTAGCTGATGAGATGGGGGTTGAGATTGGTCGTGAAGTAGGATACTTAACAGGCCCAGAAAAACGTTCAGGAAGAAACAGCGATATTGTCTTTATGACAAGTGGTGTTTTCAAAAATATCGTTCGCAATGATCCCACTCTGGAACAAGCATCTGTTGTGATATTTGATGAGTTTGATGAGCGGTATTTATTGTCAGACATTGGCTTGGCTTTGGTTGAAAAAGCACAAGAGCAAGGCAGTAAAGCGAAATTTGTATTAATGTCAGCAACCCTTAACGCACAAAAGTTTTCTGAACATTTTGATGGAGCACCAATTGTTGAAGCAAAAGGAAGACCCTATCCAGTCGATGTGCATTACGCACCTGAGCGAATTGACCCAAGTAGAATGCCAGATAAAGCAGCTGAAGTTGTTGCACAGATTCATCAAGCAGGTGAAGATGGTGATGTATTAATTTTTATGCCTGGTAAGCAAGAAATACAGGCAACAATGGATGCATTAGCAAAACAGCATGTTACGGGTGTAACAGTGCTTCCTCTTCATAGTGAGCTATCTCCAGCGGAGCGTCATAGAGTATTTGAGCGAACAAGGGGAAGAAAAGTTATTATCTCAACCAATATCGCAGAACGAGGACTTACTATTGACGGCGTAAAATATGTTGTTGATTCAGGACTTGCTCGGGTCAAAGAATATGATCCAGCATCAGACACTTCTAAATTAGTTGTTGGACCAGTTGCACAAGATTCACTCAGACAACGTCAAGGACGAGCTGGCAGAACACAGCCCGGAGAATGTCATTTTTTACTCACAGAAGATGAATTTAACCGCCGTCCAACCTCTACAAAACCTGAAATTATGCGTACTTCTTTACGAGAGGTTGTTATGCAAATTAAAGCAATGGGTTATTCTCGTGAAGGAGATCCACTTCGTTTTATTGATTCGCCTGAAAAACAAAATTGGAAAACAGCGAAAAATCAACTTCGCTTACTTGGTGCATTAGATCCAGAAGATGAAACAAAACTTTCTGAATTTGGTGAAAAACTGGCAGAGTTAAGCTGCGATCCACGAGAAGGAACAATGCTTTTGAAAGGTGCTGAAATGGGATGTGGGCGTGAAATGACAGTTATAGCAGCGTTACGAACAAGTAAGCGATTATTCTATAGACCGCAAGCCGAAGGAGAATATGCAGATACAGCACACAGAGCATTGATGACTTCTCAAGCGTCTGATCTAATCAATTTATTAAATGTTTATCAGCAAGCAGAGAAGGCAGGGTTTTCGTATCAGTGGTGTAGAGAAAACTACGTTTCTATACAAGCGTTGAAAGAAGTACGACAAAATGTTACCCAATTAACTGAACAAGTGAAACGCCTTGGATACTCTCTAAATACTGATAAAGCAAATCCAGAAACAATATGTCAAGCAATCATTAGTGGATTTCCAGACAAAATTTTTGCAGCAGCTGGACGAGGTTGGTATCAAAACAGCGAAACAGGAGAACGTGCAATGCTTGGAAGAGAATCAGCAGTTGTTGGTGATTTGGTT
>CAZVON010000020.1:0-5467 GCA_964628435.1 uncultured Gammaproteobacteria bacterium | reverse complement strand
CAAGAAGAGGAGGAGAATTACCTCTTATTACCTTAGCAACAAAAGTTGATCTGACATGGCTCAAAACTGTTGCACCACAACTTGTCCGTGAAGAAGCGCGAAGCACAAGCTATGATCCTGTAACTGATCGAGTGGTACGAAGCGTTGATCTTTATCTAAAAGGCAGTTATAACTCTTATGGTTCAGAACAAAGAGAACTTACAGGTGATGAAGCCGTTGGCGTAGTTGCACAAGCTCTTGCTTCTGGCAGTATTGATTTACCTTTTGTTGCTCACAATAATGAAGTATTATCGCGATTAAAAGATCTGTATGTTCGTTCAGCAGGAGAAACAGCACAATCAGTATCTACACAGCAGTTAGCCGAAATCTATAGAGGAAGGCTTCAATCAATTGGATCACGAAAGGAACTAGAAGCAGCTTTAGCAGCAGGAACACTTGATTTAACAGTCAAGTTAGATGAGTATGTACCAGCGGAGGCTCAAGATCAGATCATTCGGGATAACCCTGATACAGTTCAGATCGGTGATACAACATATAACGTGATCTATGCTGATAGTGGGTATGGTGCGGATAGATTTTCTGCTCGAATCAGAATTCCTGCTTCACAGATGTTTTCTCTCTCTGATATGCCTACTATTTCTTCAGGAAGAGCAATTACGATTGAGGTTATCGATAAAGAAGGAAGCCCATCGAAACAATTTGAAGGGAAGGATTTAGATGAATTGAAAAAACGATCAAGAGATTATTTAGTAAAGCAACAATGGGATGGTTGGAGATATTCACAGCAGCCAGAAACACTTCAGCAAAAATTAGCCAGTTTTGATCCCACAGGTGATGCACCTACTCTGCCAGAGCGTTTGCAGTATGGGACAGATCCAGAAACTGGTGAGCCAATGTATGCATATCCAGCAGTAACTGTTGAAAGTTCTTCTTATTCTGGTAATGCTTACTCCATAAAGTATTACTCAACTGAAGCTGAAGCACAACAAGCTCTAACAAAAGTTGAGGAAATAAGAACACAAGCATTAGAAAAACAGCGATTGGAACAAGACAGAGTAGAACTTTTACCACAAGTCAAAACACTCGAGACACAGGTACGATCACAATTAGATCAAATGGTGGATCAGATAGGTAGTGATGCGTACGAACAATATGGGCTTTCTTACTCTGATTTTTATAACTTGCGAGACCAATTACAACAAGCTGGTTATAGGCTTGATCAAGATCCTCGAGCAGCACAACAAACACTTACTGAAATTCAAGAGGTTATAAAAAGTAGTCAACAAGCAAGAGCAGAAAGACAACAACAATTTGAAGCAACACTTGAGACAGTGCAACCGCAACTTGAGAGTGTAAGGCAAAGAATGGCTGCGATAAGTGAGATTACAACAAATTACTCTAGTTATTCTCTGCCTGTTGGTATTCAAGAGACAAAACAGCGCTGGCAAGAGTTAGATAGCAATATTGCTCAAGGAAAAGGAGATCCTGCTGAAGTAGAAGCCACTATTACCGAAATTGAAGCGCAAGTAAGAAATTCTGATCCACGTCTTTTGAAAGATTATGTTGAAACTACCTCGCAAAAAAATTGGGGAATATATGGCAAAGTAGAAATACAGAACGGACAAGTATTTGCAGTAAGCTCATATGGTGATAAAGAACCCATTGATTCAATTGAAATAGGAAGATCAGGAAGAACGTTTTATATATCTAGAGGAAGAAATGGAGAGATGGTATTTAGACCAAGCGGACACTGGGGAGAAGAAATTACTCTTCCGCCTGGATCATATGCTATTGGAAGGGATGGTTCATACGCTTATAGTGTCACATTTAATGACAGAGGTGAAGTACAGGAAGTATTAGGCAAGCCAATTGGAGAAATTATCGGAGAAGACCAAGAAGAAAAAGAGCGTAGACTTGCAGAAGAAAGAAATAGATCAGCTTTACGCTCTTCAGACGTGGAAAAAACATCGGGACAAAGCCTGAGTGAAGAAGAACTAGAAAATAGTCCTTTTGCTGCTGCATTTGCGCGAGCTGGGATTAGGCCAGGCGATGTGGATCCATCAAGAGCACAAAATACAAGTGAACCACGAGAGGAAAGACAAGATACCTTTGAGAATGCGGTACCAGTAACTTCTACAAGAAGCGAAATACAGGCAGTTTCTCCGTCACTTCTGGGAAGTATACAAGCAAGAGATACAGATAGTCTTGTTGAAGAAGTAAAAACCCTTATGCAACGTAATAGTAAACCTCGAAAAAGAGCGTTAATACAAGCTGCTCTTATTGGTCGAGGGCCTCAAGTAATGACGGAAGCTAAAATTTCTGAATCTGAGTTTCCTACGATTTTTCAGCAATTACGACTCGCCTCACAAGAAGCAGAAAGAGCGTATGACGACACCGCTCAGCAAGAGTTGCAAGGTGCATTACGTGGTGTAGAAAATATGCATGCTGCCATAAAGGCTTCAAAAAGCAACTTAGTAAAAGAATATATCGGAGATAACCCTGAGGACGTAGTAAGATTTCAAACGACATTTGTATCACTTTTACAAGGAAGAGAAAGACCCCCAAAAGATAATGAGCTTTCTGATTTAGCAGAGCAAGCGATTGAGCAAATGACATCTTAAAATCATGCTTGACTTTTGCTGATGCGGTTTGGTAATATTAGCAATATATTACTAATCTAAACTGTTATTCTTAATAACTGAGCTTAGATTAAATAAAAATAAATATGACAGAAGTACCAGCTGGACAAGAACCCCGACTCTCTCAAGCAGAACCTCGAATATTTGATGTTAGTAAAGATCTCTATGAAGGTGGAAAAGCAGATATAAACCAACTTGCAGAATACGTAAATGTCGCAAAAACAAAAGGTGTTTTCGATAGTGAAAGACTTGATTTAACAGGTGGAACACTCATGGATATTTATATGGGTGTTGCAGCAGAAGCAGGCAAACCTGGTTCTAAAGTAACAGAATTTGCTTTTAATAATCCAGGGCGTGAAGGTAGAGTTGTTCTCTGGTCTGATGAATTTGCTGCTAATATTCCCGACCATCCCACAAAACCTTTGCTTGCAGAAGTACCACCTTCAAAGCTTGATCCAAATGCTCCAACGGACGTTGTTGATCTGCGTCTAACCTTTGCTGATAATCCTGAAGCAATGCAGCAAATGGCTGATCCTACAAAGGCACAAGAGTATATGAGAGAAGTTGCAGCGCAGATGAAAGAGCTTAAAGCTCGTGGGGTTAATACAGTACGAATGACTGGTATTCCTATGTGGTTGTCTCAAGGCGCAGCATTTGCAGCAACAAGACTTGGTATGGATCGAGTTATCTCATACACTCTTGCAAAAGAAGTTGCAGTTTATGATGGAACAGGTGAAATGATGGGGAAAGTTGAATCAAAAACTCCAGAAGATGTAGAAGTTGATTTGTCCGGTAAAGAAATAACGGATATGGAAACAGTAAGGTCTGGACGTGCCCTTCAGGAAACATTAGGCGTAGAAGTTGGAAGAAATAAAATTGATTTGAAGAATCTTGATCTTTCTAAGGTTTCACCACAAGTTGCACTGAGAATGTTTGACAGCTTTCATTCATATTCAAGCTCGTTAAAAGTTGGAGACGTAGAAGTATTTCAGCATCTTGATTTTCGTACTCATGATTTAGTTCCAAAAACTGTTCAACGAAACCCAGATTTACTCCCAAGAGATCAAAGAACAGCAGTAACACAAGATGTTCATGCAGCATTAGAAGCTGCTGAGGGTGATCCAGAGAAAGCAGCATTTGCTCTTGCAGCTGAAGCAGTGAATACAGCACGAGAACTTTCTTTCACAGGAGTAACTAATCCTCAAGAGCTTGCAGTAGCAGGAAAAGTAGCTCATGCAGCTCATGGTTTAATTGAAGAATTGAGTTATAAAGATTCTCCGGATGCTCAACCTCAAGTAGTCAAATCTTGGAAGCCTCAACAGACACAATCTGCGGCATAAATCACAGAGATTCTCTTTATTTTATACTCCATTCATATCTACACTTACTACCTATTGACACAGCTATATCTATAGTTTACACTACAAATCGTAGATATGGATATTTATATCTACACTTTGACTTATGCGTACAGGTAATTATGTAACCCAGCTTCAAGGAGCACTGCAATATAAGGCATTTGTGCCTAATCCTTTGCCATTTGAAGTACATATGGATGCAGACCTTCAAAGCCTTCTCTCTAAGGCTGATCTTGCTATGGGAAGATTAGACAGTGTGGCAGACATGCTCCCTAATGTAGAGTTCTTCATCTTAATGTATGTTCGCAAAGAAGCTACTCTTTCCAGTCAAATAGAAGGAACACAAGCTACATTTGAAGATGTGCTCAAAGCTGAGGCACGAATAGAAGGTGCAGAAATACATAAAGACGTCGATGAGGTACTTAACTACATTTCTGCTATGAACTATGGCATAGAACGCTTAAAAGACCTGCCTTTGTCGTTGCGCCTGATTCGAGAAATTCATGAAAAGCTCCTACAGGGTGTACGAGGAGAACATAAGCATCCTGGTGAGTTTAGAACATCTCAAAATTGGGTAGGAGGAGCAAGTCTACAAACTGCGGTATTTATTCCTCCACCCCAAACAGAGGTAATGAAGCTTATGGGTAACTTAGAAGAGTATCTTCATGATGCTTCACCTGTACCAATTCTTATAAAAACTGGCTTAGTCCATGCACAATTTGAGACAATCCATCCATTCTTAGATGGAAATGGCAGAATTGGGAGGCTGCTTATTGCGTTCTATCTTTATCAGCAAGGAATACTCAGAAAGCCATTATTGTATGTGTCAGACTTCTTTAGAACACATAGACAGGCCTACTACGATAAATTAAATGATTTTCGAGAGAAAGATGACATTGAAGGATGGCTCAAGTTCTTTCTTGAAGGCATTATAACAACTTCAGATAAAGCAGTTGAAACAACAAGAAAGATAATAAAGCTCAGAGAGGATCATATGGCTAAGGTTGCAGGTCTTGGAAGATCTGCTGAGAAAGGTCTGCTGTTACTCAATAAGCTGTATAGAACCCCTATTGTGAGAATAAAAGACGTAGAGCAGATTACATCCCTATCTAATCCTAATGCTTTGACTCTGGTAGCGAAGTTTGTCAGTCTTGGCATACTCAAAGAAACAACAGGTTATAAAAGGAACCGAGTGTACTCATATACAGACTATATTGCTCTGTTCTCCTAATTTTGTTACGAAAACCCAATTTTATCATGCGTAGCTAGGCATAGGTATTTTCTAACTATTACCTATCAAATGGTAGCTTTTGGTCGGTTTTGGTAGATTGAATACCCCTTTCGGTATACCTTAATGACCCCTGTTTTGGTGTAGATTGGTGTATTTTGGTGTATCTGAAACAAAAGAAAAATTTGTTGATTCTGTTGATTTTGTTGATTTCTTGAGGCTGAGTAAAAATGAAATTTGTT
>CAZVON010000019.1:0-22851 GCA_964628435.1 uncultured Gammaproteobacteria bacterium | reverse complement strand
GCTAGAGTCTATGTGCATGGACGAGTTATGGAGATGTAGTTCTTTACCCTCCTGCGGATAAAGCTACGGAAGGGTGAAAGAATGCTGACACTCCTTGCTAAAGGCAAAGTGGATTGCCACTCGAAGCTTTAGCGAAGTGTGGCTCTTTAAAAAACTGCGGAATAACAAAAATTGTATTTAAAGTCTTTTTTATAATTTTGTTCACTTTATATACCCTAACACCGTGAATGGTTGACAAACGTCTAGGAAGGAGTAAACCATGGCAACAGTGCTTTTGTGGCTTGGAACCTTTTTTCTAGGAGGAGCAGTTATCTTTTTCATTCTGACTGCTCTTAACAATCGACACAACTACCGGCTGTGGTGGTATCAGCAAAAACCAGCAGCAGTATTTCTTGCTTTGTCGCTTGTTATTGGCTTTTGCTACCTTATTACTACCATCTTTCCATTTGTCCCTTGGGCAGATATCTTGGGCTATTTGAGCCTGGTGTCTGCATGGATTATTCTTCTTGACTTCGGATGGACCAATGGAACGCTCTGCAAGATGGCAACACAGGAGTTCTTAAGATTTCTTGCCAAATAAGCAGATGCGGAAAAAGGAGGCGACGTGGCGCTCTACTACCTACTGAGCCTTTTCTATGGTCACGACATTGCGAGCCTGATTATGCTAATCGGGCTGTACTACACACTTCTCATTTTGGGAGGAAAATCGCTCAGAGGCAAGATCGGCTTCGATTCGTCGTGAGGTGACAACATGGTAAAAGAAGCGGTCGTGGTGACAATTGTAACAGGCTTTGCCTGTTTTGGCTGCTGCATGTACGCGATGTGGCGATACCAACGCCGAGGCAAAACACGATCCTTGATAGCTGCTTTCCTAAGCGGCGCGGGAATGTTTGTGTGCTTCGGCATTGCCGCTGCAAACATTCGCTAACATAAGAAAGGAGAGGTGTCTTGCGCGCGAAAAGACTGTCCGATGACCCAGTCATGACCATAACGTTTTTCCTGCTCTTGAGTATCCTTGGCCCAGGATCAAGGCTGACTTCTTTTTGGCGATCAGAAGTCATACAACAAGTGACTCAAGAAGCGTACCTTGGCATGGGAGCGTTTCTGGCGATGTTAAGCATAGTGGTTTTCTTCAAGGCGAGCGAAGCGGTTGTTTGGCGATGGGGTCTGCCTATTGCAACCGTTGTTTTCCTTCTGTTGGGAATCACCGCGTAGCAAAGGAGGAACCCGATGATCTGGAATGCTGTCAACACTCTGGTAGACGCAGTCTTGCTGGTTCTGGCTGTGGTGGGCACAGCTTCGCTGCTACTAGACTACCTACTTGTAGGGATAGGGAAACTTCCACCACTAAGGAAGCGCTCTTCAACTGAGATTCGTACCTTCGGCGCATTCGCGTTGTGCGGGTTGGGATATTTTCTGATCGCGCTGGGCCGACAGATGGTTGAAACCACCATCTTGTTTGTCAAAGTCATCACAAAAGGAGCCCAACATGTCTGGTGACGGAAAACCGCCGCAGCATCAATACTTTGGGGAAGATCATTACACCAGGGTGTATCAACATCGAGAACCAATCAAGCTGAGCAGCCTCGTGCTCTTTTTTCTGATCTCGTTTGTCTGGGCGTGGGGAGTACCTGCTTACATACTTCTTGCTCCTACAATCACATTAGGAACAGCCGTATGTGTGCTCTGGCTGATCTCGGATGATCACCTACGCTTCGAGCGTATACTCAAGGACCAACCGAAGAGAGGAGAATCGAAAGGAGATTCTTAGGCTCAACCACTAGTATTCTGCAGTTGCCCGCCTTTTACGGCATTAGCCCCTTGGTTCACGCAGTGGATCGAGGGGCTTTTTTGTATAACTTTGATTATGCTTGACTGAGAGTGGAAGGTAGAGCTTGACGATAGAAGTTAAAAGACAGGTCTATCATCAATTATTTTAGTTCCACGGTTGCACCTGCTGCGGTTAATTTTGTTTTTGCTTCTTCTGCTGTTTTTTTGTTGACTGCAGTCATGACTTCTTTTGGAGCCGCGTCTACTAAGTCTTTTGCTTCTTTTAGTCCCAGGGTTGGAACCAATTCTCGCAACGCTTTAATTACTGCGATTTTGTTTGCTCCCGCGTTTGCCACAACTACATTAAAGACTGTTTGTTCTTCTTTTGGCTCTGCTTCGGCTGCTGCTGTGCTAGCTCCATTGGAAACCGGTGCTGCTACCATTGCTTGCGCAGACACACCAAATTTTTCTTCCAGCGACTTGACTAAATCTGCAAGCTCTAAAACTGACATGGATTCCACTGCCTGCATTATATCTTCTTTAGAAAGTTTATTTGCCATATATGATTCACCTCCTTACTATCAGTATTTAGTATATTGTATCTTGTATTTAGTATCCAAAATTTCCTAAATACCAAATACTTTATACTTTTTTTGATTCTATCGCTTTTAAGGTTATTACTAATTTCTGTAAGTTCCAACTCAGCGTTCTATGTAATCCAAAAATCGGAGATTTGAAGCCAGCCACCACCTGGGCAATTAGGACTTCTCTACTTGGAAGGGTTGATAGTCTTAGCACCTGATCCCCTGTAAGCACTTGGTTATCGAGAATGCCAAATTTTATGACTGGAAGTTTAAGATTTTTTATTGATTTTGCTAATTCTCTAAGCGGCGCAATTACGTCGTTATACGCAAAAAGCGTAATCGTCGGACCATTCAATTCTGCATTCTGAACTTTGAATACTGAATTCTCAAGCGAACGCTTGACTAAAGTATTTTTGGCCACGACCATTTCTGCTTCGGCCTTTTTGAGGGATTTTTTGAGATCTTCGAGTTGCTTGTGCGTCATGCCTTTGTAATCGGCAAAAACAAGCGCTTTGGAGCGACTTACCTTATCGGACAACTCGCTTACTATATTTTGTTTCTTTTCTCTATTTTTACTTATTTTACTATCTGTCATGGTTAAAATGAAGCAATTTCGGCATTAAAAAACCCTCTTTCGAGGGCTCAAATGTAGAATTCAGAATTTAATTATGAATTCTGAATTCTAAATTCTGAATTCTAAATTGATAAGCCTCGGTGGGATTTATCTATTAAGATTAATTCTTCGACAAGGACTTCGGCTGAGCTCAGCCGAAACCATAATCTTACTCCTTTGGACCCACTGTCTTAGGATAGTATAAAGTGTATCACAGATTCCTTAATCTATCAAGAGTCTAAAATATTTTCTTCGCCCCTCACGATCTTTTTCCTGCTTTCGCAGTAGCGCGCCGGGTTGGCGGCAAGACTCAAAAGGGGCTAAGCCGTTTCCATCCTGGCCAGTTGACCAAGATGGGCGTGGCTATCCAGCTTAGCTGAATAGAGAGATGACTGCTACGGATTAGGCTTACGGAGGCGGATCATCGACCAGAGAGGTCAATGCCACTTTTAGCTTTGCAAGGCGAGGCCTTGCAAAGCTAATGGTTCACCGGACAAACGGTGTTGGCGTTGGTGGCAGCACAAGAGCTAATGCTACAGCACCCGCCACAAGCAGGAAAAGCCCAAGACTCATCGCGCATCCTGGCTGGAACTTCGGATTCTTCCTAGTGAGTGCGTACACTACCAGAAAGACTCCTATGCCAACCACCAGAATGCCGAGCACCATCCGTTCGTACTCAGACATCGTGTCTCCTCTCATTGTCCGAGGCCAAGGTAAGCACCAAGGCCGATGATCCCGAGCGACAAGAAAATGAACGACGGTATGCAGACTGCGTAGAGCAGAATGCTTATTGGGTTCGTCGTCGGGAACTTGATCGGTTGTCGGAACATGTGCTTATTGAACAAGAGAACGAATCCTGCCTGGACGCATCCAATGAGGGTGAGCGTCATGGCTGTTGGCCAAAGCAGTACGAGTTGTTGCCGTGAGATAAGCATAGTTGCGATTCCGCCGATCAGGCAGAATCCAAGAGCCAGGCCGCAGCCAATGGTTGCGAACAGATTGGTGCGCGTAGGGTCAAAGCGGTACTGGTACATGCCAAAGAGCGTGAACAGAGAAAGCCCGAAAACTCCCCAGAGCCAGCCGTTCTCAACCCAAGACGGAACAAGATTCACTTGCGTTTCTCCTGCGTACTCTTGTATAGGCTCTTTTTAGAAACCTAGGGGCGTAAGTGAAAGGTAAGGTTCCCTGTCAAAGCAGAGACAAGAATTAGGATCAGTCCGGTTATTGTCAGCGCCTGGGTAATAAAGTCGAGGGTTCCCCTTCGGAAAGTCACGGTCGCAAATGTGACGAACAATGCGCTGCTCAGTAACAGGCAAAACCAGGCTACAGCCAGGATAAACGTAACGCAGACCACGATCTTCTCCTAGGTAAAATTCGCCTCCGTTTGATCTCGCTGCGAGTGAGTACCCTAGAATCCTAGAGCTACCTTCCTCAGAGTGGTCAACCGAGACCATTTAGAAGCAACACCTGTTACCGTTCTAAATGGCCTCAGCTGATCTCACCTCAGCTTCTCCTGGCTTTGCTTATGCAAAATAAGCTGGCAAGAAGAGAGGAAAGAAGCTTAAACAGTCAATTATTAATGTGCGCACTACCCAGCATAACCCATAGTTGCAAAATCTATGAGGCTGAAAAGTATCCCATAGCTTATCAGATTAACTGAGGCATGTCAAACCGCAGAGAGAGAAATTAAATTTGATTATTATTGATACTTTTTGATGTATTGACACTGTTGTTATACTTTGTTACTGTATTAATACATAACGATTATTTAATACTTAATTGTTATATTTTCGAGCCTATGAATGGTCAAAATGTATCAATCGACAAACTTCCAGACCTTCTTACCGTACGCGAAGTTGCCGAAATTTTAAGAGTCTCCCCTCTTACCATAAAACGTTGGGGAAAACGAGGAAAATTACCGGCAATTAGAATTAATTCCCGAGGCGACCGACGATATAAAAAAGAAGCAGTATTGTGGTTGTTAGGCATTCAACAAAAAACCCAATAAAAAAAACCCCGCCTCAACATATTGTCGAGACGGGGCGTCTTGCTACCAAAGATTCTTGGTAGCAGGATCCGAAAGGCCGTGCTGGGCATTCACCGGATCAGGGTTGCCCCCAACCGGCTTAAGACTGCTAATTGCCTCACTGCCCTGCACATCCCCCCAGGTGCCGTCGGGAAGCCCGAACCACGGCAGACCATGCTCTTGATAGGTCTGATAGTTGATAGGGCTTGGCGGCGGTTGACTTCCAGTGATAGCCAAAAAGTCAGCGCTGTGCACAAGGTACACGTACGCCTTCTCCGAAGGCTCATCTGGCCACACATCGCTTACCTGCCGGCCGGCAAGGTAAGGATCTGGGTAGATTTTCTGGCGAATCGCTCCGCCAGCACCCAGGCCCATGGACTGGGCGGTGCGCCTGCTGCCGCCGCGAGTCCGCACGACTAAGCTTTTATAGCCAAGCCCCGCTATTATATGTTCGCTGGGACGGGAAGCCGGAATCAGCGGTATCCTGGGCAAAAAGAGTCCAAACTGGAGCCCGCCAAACTCCGCGGTTCCTAATATTTGCTCTTCTGCCGTTTCGCCACTCCCAAGCCTGGCGGCCACAAATTGGAACACCTGCTCGCCCTCCATGGGTTTGAACCCATCCAGCCACGGCTGGGGAGGGACAACCAGGTAATCCTGAGGTGAGCCAGAGGGTTTCCCCTCAAGCCTTTTGCCGGTCACGGCGTTCACCATACCGGCTCCAACCACCAAAGCCACAGGCCTCGGTGGTCGGCTAAAGCCGATCCAGAGGGCTTCGTGCTCCCAAACGGGAACAAAATGCCCTCCATCTTTCCAGTCCTCTGGAACTCCGCTTCTAAAATCCGCCACGCGATAGACAGGGAAATTCCCCAGGCTCGCGGGCAGTTCGTTCACCAGTCCCTTTTGCCGCGGAACGCGGCAGGTTCGGTGAAGCGTGATAGTAAGCGGCCCGAGCGAAATGGAAGATGCCGGCTGCGCCAGATGAGACATGTCAACGAACTCCCTTAATGGGATAATTCCCAGCATTACGCTAGGTCAACCCATGGTACCATACTATGGGGTAAGAATCAAGTTTTTAAGTTTTGATCGTTTTTGCAATAAAAAACCCCTCCTAGGCTAAGGCTTCGGAGGGGTGATCTCTGCTCAAATCGCAGAGAGATTCTACGCACGAATGACGGCTAGTAAACCGGCTGATTCGACACCGTTGTGGCAGCTTCCCGAACGGGCTTTTCGCCCAACAGTTTTACTGCTTGGCGATACACATCGTGCAACGCTTGATGCACGTCGTCCAGTTCCAGCTCGGAAGGATGACTGTGGCCTGGTATGCTGCACTCTCCTTCTACCAAGCGCTTTGATCCTGCTCCGCAGCTGCAGGAGACAAGCTCTTCTTTGACACTACATCCGTCAGCGATCCCAACTTCAACGTGGAAACTGTGACCATTGGCTTCCACATATCCTTCAATGTAGAACCCTTTGAACCATTTGAGCCCTTCCGCTTTCCAGACGTTGACTTCTAAGATTTCGATCGTGTCTACCACAGCTGGTCCTCCTTACTTAACCGCGTCCAGTCGGTTGCTAGATCGTGAGTCTTGCTGAAGATTCTGCTGCTGTGCAGAACGTACAGCCATGCGAATGCGAAGATCGACAATGCGAAGCGGAATTTCTACCCGCTGCGCGACTGCCCAGGCGTATGTTTCGCCAGTTAAAATCTCGGTGATCCAAAAACCACCGATACTTCTACTAGGTCCTCGAAGGTTACAATCACGTCGTCTCCTCGAACAGTCACCATACCCTCCAGTTTTGAAGGGTACTCTGGTCGCTGCCGTTTGGCCAATAATCCTGGGATAAGAAACTTCCCACCTTTTGTAAGGCGGACCACGGTGAGTGTGCCTTCTGAAGGAGCGCTCACCGTAACCCAAAGACTTGGTAACTTTTTGTCTTGGCTACGATGCAACGGACAATACGCTTCCTCTGCCATGACTATGCGCCTTCTTGCTTAATTTTGATCCATCAAGGATCTTGCGAGCATCCCCTCTGGTGGGGGTCTGCTTTTGACAAAGCAGACCCTTCCACGACTTAGGAAACGATCAGAGCCTTGCTGCTTGGCAACCGAAGCGCCAAGTCATAGGTAAAGCGCTGATCGTTTGAACAAAGAACTAATTCGTGTGTTGATGGATCTTGCACAATCGTGATCTGAAAATCAGGGTCAGCCTTTCCTTCCTGCCGCACCGAGAGAATAATCTTGTCTACTTCGGGTTCAATTTCGGCAACAACAACTTGTTGTCCACCTGCAAGAACCACTGTAATTTTCTGGATCTTTGCTAGCGGCGCAACAGCGTGGCCAACATTGGGATCAACCTTGATCATGACACTCCCCTTCTGTTTTTCTTGCTCGTGCGTAGATTGTCAAAGAACCCTCCTTTACCAAGGTCTTCGACTCCGAGGCTCAGACTCGAGGAGCTTCAGAGGGCAAGCAAAAAGATAGCCCTTTTCCTCAGCAAAAGAGATAGGTAACCAAGCATGAATTCTACCAAAGCTCACTCTCAGAAGCAAATAAACCCATAAAATACCCCTCCTTCACCCCGATTTGATCGGAGATCCGGAGGGGAAAAAATAAGTGCCAGGAGGCAGGAAGAAACGACTAGGTGTCGCCGAAACACCAGGCGCAGAACCTGATGTGTATGAGGGCTTCCTCGATCTGCCTGTAGGACGACGCCCTGATGTGGGTCGGCGTAAGCTCCACGTCACCCCATCGTACATGAGTAGACACGCCCACGTAGAGAAACTCAGCGTAGTCGTCAGTGCACAGGTTTTCGACCTGCCAATCCCAGTGGGAAAAACCCAGGCAGGTGTTGTTGTGCAACCGATCGCCATCCTCAAGGAAGTTGGCCGAGACGATCTCGAAGAGTCCCTGGCACACCTGCCGTACTCCGATTACTCCCCTGCGAGAGTAGTCGAAGGCCTGCGAGTAGACCTCGCCCCAAGCATACGGGTGACCGAGCGAAACTCTGAGGTACACCATCTGCGGGAATTCAACCAAATTGGTAGGCTCGAGCCTGATCGAGACGCCGTTGAGTGCCTCCCAATCTACCCGATTACCAGGCAACACGACCTTCAAGACTTCCTCGCGGGCGATGCGGCGCGAGCGATTGCGCTCGCGGGTGCGACGAGTCCGCTTGATGTAGCGCTTGGCCTTGGGACAGAACCGCTCCATCTTGGCCTCGTAGACAGTAACCGACATGGAAGGGAAGGGCATATTGAACTTTCCTCCAATCCAAAAATCTGCTCTTTGTAAGCAGCAAGTATCAAATTGTTATTCCCAAAAAGGTTCGTGAAAAAATAAAAGTGCAACCAGGACAAAAATTAAATATGTATGTCGCAGGAGGTAATATTGTTCTTTCGCCAAAAAACAACTGGCCTCAAGATCATCTCAAAGAATTACGAGGCCTACTCCGACTTAATAACATAGAGGCTTTTCTTAAGAAAGAAGATAACCTGTGGGAGTAAACAAAATCAATATTAAGAAATCCGATATCATATTCCTTGATAGCAATATTTTTATCTACGCATTGGAAGACAATAACAGACCAGGAGATCTATCCCGCAGTATTTTACAAGACATTAAAGATAATTTCTCACAAGCGTTTACCTCGGTATTAACTCTAGAAGAAACTCTCACAAAGGTATTTGAGAAAGGATTAGAAGAAAAAATTTCAAGTTATCTTGATTTTATATCTGGAGGTGGCGCGATTACCATAGTTGGTTTTGAAAGAGATATCGCTCTTATATCAGCACGCTTAAGGGGTACATTTAACAAACAGAATAAAAAATTGCGAACCCCAGATGCAATACAACTTGCTACCGCTCTTTTTGTAAAAGCGAATATATTTATTACAGCCGACAAGCGCATTCCTTCCAAAATAGAAAATATGTCTGTACAAACTATTTTGTAGTTACGAGTCTACAAAAAAAGCCCCTGATACGTTTAAGCGCACCAGAGGCTTATGTGCTTCTCCTTTCTAAAAAAGATCAAGGTTGTGTTCGCACTAAGACGACCCTTCATCCTTGCCGTGATGTGGTTCTTGAACCTTTTGCATCCAGATACAAACGGGTTTTCCTGCGGGACTTCGAAGAAAGACCACGAAAGACTCGCTGGTTCTGGAATCGTAGTACATGTATACGTCCAAGTCCCCAGCATAGCTAGAAAACCCGAGGTGATCCAGATGTCCTCCTATTGGAATCAACAAGACTGTACCATCCAACCCTTTGTACGGTTCGAAAGATTCGACTGAACGATCATCGAGGAAGTAAACCTCGGAAGCACCGCAGTGGATCGAATCCTTGGCCGAAGAGTACACAGCTACTGCTTTTTTGTGCACGCCTCTCTCCTTTGCTGCCCCTTGGCCTAAGTGTTGGTGCCAAGGGGCTTTTGCATGTCTGGCAACCGCGCTCAATGGATCAGTCGAAAATACCATCTTCACTCACCTCGTCTGGAAAATCAGGCATTACCACCCAGGTAGCCATGATTCCTTTTTCTCCTGGCTTCCCCGGCCAGGGCTGCCGCTTCAACTCTACAGAGTAGGTTTCTGTTACTATTTTCAAATCCCAGCAACCCACCCCTTCAGTTGTCAGCACAAGATAGAGGCTTCCGTGTTTGGGAATCAGGTGAATATTTCCTTCCAGTTTACAAGGATCAAAAAAGTAACCAACGGCATCTGCCACCCATACATCCCTTCCACATATAATAAGAAGTTCTTCTGGCATATCCTCACCTTCTGCAACATTGCTAAGACTAAGGTACTTTGCCATGGGTTTTCTCCTCTTCCCCACCTTTGGTGGGTTTATTCCGGCTAAGCGGGTTATTCCAATTTTATAAAAGTTCTGGATAAACAACCTTGATTTTAAAAGAACAAATACATATCAACCGCAATCAGACTACGCTAATAGACTGAGATAGTTGAGATTGAGGTATTATACCAAAGTCAAGCAAGCTATGCAGAATTAATGGCAGAAAATTGAAAGAAGACTAGACTCCACATTCTACATTCTAGCATCAAATTACACGCCTTTTGCGTACTCTGCTTGCCTTTCTTTAAGGATTTTGTCTATATCTGGAGTATGGAAGTGATCTTTTAAAAACAGCATGGTTTCGCCGGGATCTTGGGTATTAACATATACCCCAGTCCCTAGCTCGAATCCGCCTAAAGTTTTAAGTCTTGGGATAATCCGCATATACCAGTCTATTCCTGGATAGATATACATATTAAATGGGAACTCATGCCCATGTCGAAGCGAAAAAATTTGAATAACTTTTGGGATCGTTTGTGCTAAATCGGCAATTTCTTCATTGCTAATTTCTCCAAACGCTTTTCCTCTTACTTTTGGAGCAATCCATACTTCGTCTGGCCATTCGGAAGTCTTTGGACAAAACAAATAAAAATCCTCTGTTATCACTTGATCTTGCGTGGTGTGTTCTGGACCCACCCCAACAAACGAGTTTGGATCTAAGCTTGGAATATCTAGCTGCGTATCACGTGGTACTACTACCAACTGGCTATGCGGATGAGGTAGGCTTTCTCCACCTGCCTGCCCACGGTTGTGAAAAATATAAACCTGGCCTTTTGATTGATACTCTAGAAATCTATTTTTATAGGTTTTAAGAATCAGCTCAACATGAGAGACTGACAGCTCGTCGAAATTTTTATGATGATCTGGCGAATGGATAATAACCTCGTGAATCGGTGCAAAGGGAAATTTATTGGGAACCACGCGTGTCTGCCAGTTGTTGTCTCCTGGCTTTCCGCCTATCCGATAGACCTCCTGCTCCTCTTGCTCTCTTCCCAGACAAAAAGGACAGACAGGTTCTGATCCAGCCGCAACATCTGGTCCGCCTCGGATCGGCGAGACGGGTCTCTTGGCTCGTCTGGGAGCGAGTATTACCCATTTATGAGAAACAGGGTTTTGTAAGAATTGAAAGTCCATACTTGAATTATGAATGATGAAGCATAAATTATGCAAGAGTACAATTAAGCGAAAAGATCATATAATGTATTAAAAGTCAACTGAGAGATTTTATATAGCAATAGGTAAAACTATAAAGCAATTATTCAACTCTGTGTAAGACGGGTCTGAGAGGAAAAATCGTATTCATAATATGCAGGTATTTTGTTATTGTTTATTATTCTTTGATATAGTTGTTCGTAGTTATCTGCCATGCGAGTAGAAGAAAAATTGCTCTCCACATGCGCTCGTGTTGCCTGGCGCATTTTTCGATACTTTTTGTAGGAAAACCCACGCAGTTGCTCGACTGCTTGACATAAACCATCTACTCCTGTAGTTGAAATACGCCACTCTCCTCTTTTTTCTTGTACTGAACGGTTAATAATATACCCTGTTTGTCCATCTATAACTACTTCTGGCACTGATCCATATGAATACCCGATAACTGGCGTACCGCAACTCATGGCTTCCAGCATGACTAAACCAAATGGCTCTTCCCATGAAACAGGAAACAACAATGCCCGCGCTTTGAGAAGCAATTGTACTTTTTGGACAAAAGATAACGCGCCAGCATAAAATACAAACTGATTATCGATCTGTGGCTTTACATACTGATCGTAGAATAATTTGTTTTGCTCATGCACTATACCTGCTAAGATAAGGGGTACTTGCGTTTTGTAGGCCACTTGTATCGCGTCTAAAATGCCTTTTTCTTTTGTGATTCTCCCAAGCCATACTAAATAGTTATTGGCAGTGTTACTAAAAGGAAACTGCTCGACTGGCACCCCATGATGAATCGTGGCAGCAACACGCAAACCTATTGGGCACGTTTGTTGTTGATTATGAGAAATTGCGATCCAGTTTGCATCGCTAAATTTCTCAAGCACTGCTTTCTCTTGCGGGTTTTTGTCTTTCCTTAAAAAATCCGTGTGGTAGGTATGCACAGATGGGGTCTTTGTGAATGAGGAGAATAGCAATGGATAGTAAAAAAAATGGTTATGAATAATATCGAATCGTTGTGCTTGAACAAACGCGAGTGAGGAATAATACGAAGCCATAGTTTCGTGCATAGACGAACACTGCGGTCGTTGCTCTTGGCCACGAACATATAGTTCGTTGGGAAGGGTGGGAATAAGACAAGCGCTGGTCTGCGAATCTCCCGGGGCAAATAGAGTTACCTCATGTCCCCTTTTGACTAATTCTTCGGTAAGGTAATGCACTACAAATTCGGTGCCGCCATACAAAAGTGGTGGCACCCGATACCACGGAGAGGCAACTTGGGCAATTCTGAGCTTTTCCATATATTGATGGGTATTTTAAATCTGAAGAGATAAGAATCAATGATAGTACCGTAAGAAGAAACTAAGAAAAGAAATTTCCGATTTTCGATTTGATTCTGAAATGTATTACAGAGGAGTTCCTTGGGGCTTTGTAAACAACGGCACCAATCCTAACCATCGTTTTATTTCCTCTCTTGTTTCGGTTGGTCTTGAAAATCCGCTTGCTCTAAGCGCAATGGATTGCAAAGCCAAAATCGCACCTTTTCGGTAGGGGTTAGAAGGATTTTTAATGCGAGCCCACCTATCCAGGAAATCTGCTATTGGCAACTCTCCTTTTGCGTACCTGACAAATTGCTCATCAGATATTTCGGCTTGTCTGTTGATTTCGCTCATAAGATTTGCCGCGTCTAATATATTTGAGTTTGGTGTTTGATACTCTGTTTTGGAAGCAACAACAATATGATTGAGTAACTCAGCAACTGCTAACCGTGCGCCGTCTAAGCGAAAATCCGATCCGTTTTCTCGCTTTCCCACAAAAACCCATCCTTCAATTCTTCCCAGCGAAAGCACAGACTGGCCTGGACCTGGAAATCGGATGGATGAAGGTTCATAGTCTAGAGATTCTCTACTTACGGTAAGATACCCCAACGCGGACAAAAGGACTGTTTTTTCGAATAAAACCCTTGGATCTTTGCCTTTTGTTGGTACTCTTAATCTGGCAATATTACTGTTAAGACGATCAGTATTGATAATAACAGATGACCTATCATCGGAGACTATGTACAAGTTATTGCTTTGTTCTTGGGGGAAGCGAAAATTTGCAGGAGAGTATACTATAGTTTTTGCCGTGTTTTCCCAGCTACATGGTGCCTGCTGGCAAAAAGCTTGAACTGTTGCTTTAAATAATTCCTCTCTTTTATCAAAAGATGCTACTTTCGGATAGTTTCCATCCTCTAGTCTTTGTATCCGCTCAAAGGGAGAAAGATCATCAAAGCGAGTCTCTTGCTTGCATGCGGCAAGCGACGCTAAAGCAGAACCTTCAAGCACGTAACCTCCTACCCATTTTAATGCTCTTCTTCTTGAAGGCAAACGATCTATCATAACCCATATTATAGGACACCGCTCATCTACTGTCAAATGGGGACAGACTTTAAATTCACATCTTCTGAGCCAGTTGTGGCATCGACAGTGGCGGCTTTCTCCCGAGTTTGTTTTTCAATCACTGGTCCTTGCCCAAATACCAAAATCGCGTCAAGGGTATGAGGTTGTGTTTCTTTTGATCCTGTTTGTTCTTTAGATATGATCGTATTTTCCATAAATTTAAAAACAATTGTACTGGTGTATTAAAAGTTTGATAACGGAACAATTTTGATTTCCAATCTCGCCTTTTGGTAATTGGGTTTTGCAAAAATTCAAAATCAACCATTCTCTTATAATTCTACCACCTTTTTGTACAACTTTTCGTGCTCCTCTGCCATTCTAGCAATAGTAAAATTTCTCTCAACATGCACTCGACAACTTTGCCTCATTAGTTGATATTCGTGGAGGCTTAAGTTTTGCAATTTTTTAATCGCGCGGGTCAGTCCCCGCACTCCCTCTTTTCGGTCAACTATATAACCTGTTTCTCCATCTTTAATAACCTCGGCAACTGATCCCCGATTAAAAGCAATAACCGGAGTACCGCAGCTGAGCGCCTCTATCATTACCATTCCAAAGGGCTCTTCCCACAAAATGGGGAAAATAAGGGCTTTTGCATTTTTTAAAAAAGTCCCTCGATCTGCCTCTCCCAAAAAAGCCTGATCCTCAATAACACCTTTTTTAAGTTGAGGCAAAACTCGTGTTTGATAGTAAGGAAGAACACGATAGGCATCATCACCAATCATTTTCAAACGGGCTCCTGCTTCTTTTACTGCGGATATCGCCTCGGCAACTCCTTTTTCTTTGATATAGCGGCCAATAAAGGCATAGTAACTATCGCCTTTTTCACCAAATGAAAATTTGTCTATATTCACCCCGTGGTAGATAACTCCAACTGACCTTATCAACGTTCCAAAGTTGCGCTCTTGCGATAAGCTGATAAAAATATAGTTATCATTTCTGAAGTGTTTAAAGCGCCAATATTCGATATGCTCTGGTCTTGGGTGCGGGTCGTGTACAGTATAGACAGTTGGGATAGGAATAAGTTTATTGACATAATGAGCCATAAAATCATTGTATGCGTGCATGATATCCAGCTTTTCTTTTTTTGCATGTAAGTATGCGTTAACCGAAAGATCGATTTCGTACTCAATCTTGGTTGCGGTGTGGGCGTTTTTGAGTTTTGAAAGCCTATCTAGCCCTCGAAATTTGGGGCTTATGAAATCTTGTTGTATCAAATCTCCGTGTCCTTCGATAAGGCGAGCCTTGGTTTTTACTCCTGGTGCCGCGTATACAAATACTCTATGTCCACGGTCAACAAGCGCGTCTGCAAGATTGAGAAATAATTCCTTGGGAGCAAAAATCTTATTTTTATACTTACTCCCCATGTATACCGATGGCAATAGTAATCCAATCTTCATAAACTTATTGTACTTGTTTTTCGATAAAACTATCACCTGACTCATTTAAGCTGAGTGAAACGTTGGTTACTCCTTTATCCTCGATCTGTTGCGTCTGCAAAACACCCATGTGTGTTACGAGCAGCATCTTTTTATTGCCATACTGCTTCAGCAGATCACGAAAAGCCGTGTCCACTTCTCTCTTCTTCTCTTTTAAAGATTCACCGCCACCTGGTGCTTTAAATGTTGGATCATCCCATATTGGCTGCATTGCATCTTGTGTCGAAACATCTGGGTTTGCAAGATCTGGATATTTTTCAATAATGTCTCTGTCTTCACGAAGCCTTTCTCTCGCTTCTTTATGCGTTAATCCTTCTAAAATACCCCATTTTCGCTCATTAAAAGCAGGCACACTCACAATATCCACATCCTCCCATTGCCGATATTCTTTTAGGGCAGTCCCTGTTTGAATCGTTCTTTGCAATCCTGAAACAACGATAAGATCCGGTTTAGGGATTTCTTTTGCATGTATTCTTTCAAAAAATGCACTTATTTCCTCTTGTTCAATATCCGTATCAGCAGTCCCCTGAATTCTCTTCGGCTCTTTGTTCCAAACAGTCGGTGCATGCCGCATGATCCACATATGAGTCTTGGGTTTCTTAGCTTCCACTCTGTGTGATATTTCTTGCTGTTGTCCAGATTCCATATTTTCCTTAAAGGGTTGAGGGAAGTTTTTCGAGCCACATGCGAGCAAGCTTAGAAACATTTATACCTTTATTTTCTGCAATTCGCTCTAGCTTATCTTTAAGATCTTTTCGAAGCCGAAGAACTAATGTCTCATCCTTAGGTTTTTCTAGCTTTACTACAATGTCAACATCTTCAAGTTCATCCCAGAAGTCAGCGAAGCTATGTGTGTCCCACCATTCCGCTTCCTCCTTATAAGTCATCTTATCGAAATCAGGCCATTTAAATTTTTTCTTTTTCATACAAGAGCCTCCTCTCTTTTTTATCCGAATCTCGAACAGTAACAGGATAATAAACTCCAGCTCTTACTCTTCTAACTACTACTGATATTATCCTCGTTCCAGATCTACCAATGGCTATATATCTTTCTTTCTTACCAATTTTGTGCGCTATTAAGTTCTTAGCAGCTACCTCAGCCTCAATAATAGTTACATTATGTTTCTTGATGTGTTCAATATTATAGGTATCCCAAATCAGCTCCTTAATTATAATTCTCGTCATATTGTATTACAATCGTATTACAATTGTCAAGAGTTTTTTGAGGCTCCAACTTCTGATCTTGCAAAGTTAGGATTTGATTGACCAAGTTGATCAATAAATAAATCGTAAGATTTCACGAAATTACTTTGTTTTTTCTCCTAGTACTTCTAAATACAGCTTTTCGTAGTTCTCGACCATTTTTTCAATGGTGAAATTTTCCTCAACTCTTTTTCTACAATTCCCGATCATTTCCCGATATTCTTCTGTAGAGAGTGTGTTTAATTTTCTAAGTCCTTCCTCTAATCCCTTCACTCCTTCTTTATGATCTACCACAAAACCTGTCAAACCATCAACTAGTATCTCAGATACCGATCCTCGGTTAAAAGCAATAACCGGAGTACCGCAGCTGAGCGCCTCCACCATCACCAGCCCAAATGGCTCTTCCCAGTTGATTGGAAAAAGAAGTGCTTTGGCTCCTTGAAAAAGCTCCCGCATTTCTTCGCGAGTGATTACTTGTTCTTTTGCTACCGGTCCAACAAACTCAATGCTGGAAGATAAATATGGCTTGATTAACTTTTCAAAAAACTCCTCATCTTCTACATTTCCGACAATTTTAAGGTGCTTGCCCGTATTTTGAGCAAGTTCAATCGCATGGCCAACGCCCTTGGGATCGATAAATTGACCATGACTATCTTTTGCTTTACTCATTCGGCCAACAAACAAAAGATATTCTCTTTTTGTATCAGTGTAAGTAAAAAAGTTGGTATTTACCCCATTGTAAATAACCGTTGAGTCTAATCCTCTGAGTTTATTTTTCGCCGCTTTAGAAAGAACAACGATTTCTGTATCCCTTTTCGTGTCCGAAAGTGCTAATGCCATTTCCTCGGTGATTTGCGAATGGATAGTGGTTACAACAGGGATTTTAAAGTCAGATCCGGCCAAAAGCGGCAAAAACTCTGGATACATATGGTTATGGATAAGATCAAACTCTTTTTGTCTTTTAAGAAGCTGCGAAGTTGCGTGGGTTATGTATGCAGTTTCTGTATAAAACGGGTTCTCGGAAGGGCTAATATCCACAAAGGCCTTCTCAACAACCCCAACTAATTCGACTCCTGGCAAATAGGAATCAGATGTGCCAAAGATTGTTACCTTATGATTTTTTTGGATAAGACTTAGCGCTAAGTTGGCAATCACTTGATTACGACTGACAGTAGTTACAGGATTAATCGGCCGTTTTAACGGCACTAAAAATGCAAGGCGAAGACTATCCATAGTATATTTAACCAACGATAGTTGAACTCAGTCTATTGATTGTACGCATAAATTCAGACAGTTTTGGATTAGTACCTTTAACTCTTGCCAGATATTCAGAGGTTGAATAGCTAAACTGTTTATAGATGCCCTCGAACTGATCGGTAATTTTCTCCCAGGTAAAGTTTTCGGTGACAGTTTTATAGGCTTGATCTCCCAGTTGTGTTTGCATCTTATCGTTGGAAAGCAGCGTATTAACTGCTTGTGCTATGGCGCTGCTACTTCGCGGCTGAATAAGCAACCCATTCACTTTATCGGTAATAATCGAGATCACCCCACCCTTATTGGTTGCAACCACTGGGGTATGAGCAGCCATAGCCTCTAAAATAGTGAGTCCTAATGGCTCTTCCCATACACTCGGGCAGACATATACATCCGCACGTTCGTAAAAGGCGTGAAAGAGCTCTTCTCCTCCTGTTCGGAAGTATCCCAACATTACAATATTCTCTGCTTTTTGCTTTTTTATTTCTTCTTCTAATACTTTTCGCTCTGGCCCATCGCCAATAATCACAATCGTTGCTGGTATGTCTTTTGCAGCCCGAATTAAAAAATCTACTCCTTTTACTTTTGTCAGCCTACCAGTAAACAACACTACTTTTTGGTCGGTTAGATTGTATTTTTTATTAATCTCATCGATTGCCACCGGATCTCGCTTGTAGTCAGAAAGATTTACTCCTCCCATAATGACTCTGACTTTTCTTTTCAGTTTTTGACCAAACATTTTTAAATACCAGTGCTTGGTAAAATCACTATTGGCAGTTATAATACGAGCAACATTGTTGGCGTCATTGATCATACCAATAAACCGACGGTCTTTTGTCAGATAACTTAAATCGCTTCCATGCGTAGTAATAATAAATTTAATACCAAATAACACTTTAATTACCCGCGCAATACCAGGCAAAAAAGCTGTGTGGAACACATGGATAATTTCTGGATTAAAATCTGAAACTGCATCAATCGTCGTCTTAAGATAACTTACATATACATCTCCCAGCTCTTTCCCACTCATGTCATTGAAAGGCTTGGCTTTGGGAAGTTCAGGATGCCCGATAAATACACCCATTTGTGGTGGATTTACTATATAATGAGCAACCCCGGGAAGTTTTCGTTTGTCTGGAGCAACAAGTCCTATCGTATGTCCACGTTTTATCAGTTCTGAAGTTAATTCCCGCAGATATGAACCACTGCCATTCCCCCATAATGGAAACATGTATAAAAAAAGGATACGCATGGGGGAATTATAACATACGAAAATGAAGAGTAAATAGCGAATTAGGAATTATAAAAAACATTATTCCTAATTCCTTATGCCTAATTAGCTACTTTTTAAACTTTTCTTTCAACACCATCCAAACAAACTCAACCAGTGCCAGCTGACGCTTGATTCTCCACGGTTGTACCGCTAAACGGAATAACCATTCCAGTCCCATACTTCTTAAAAGTGATGGCGCTCGTGGGACCTGACCACTTATATAATCAAATGCACCACCCACCCCAATGGCGACTCGATAGATTCCTGTATTAAGATTACGAAACATCCATTCCTCTTGTTTGGGAAAACCGAAAGCCACAAATAATATATCGATCGATTTGGTGGTAGAAGGTAGACGGTAGAAAGTAGATTTTTGAAGATTGAGAGTAGATGATAAAGTTTTAGCATTTTCTATATTCGAGCTTGGATTTTCTACTTTATGGTTGTAGTCGAAAAAACCTTTCTCATTCCATTCTGACCCTGTAAAAACAACCCTGAGTCCTGGAAATCTACCAATCAAGCACTCTGCTGTTAACTCTGCTATTCCACCCTGTGCTCCTAAAAAGCCCACCGTTATAGGCTTTTTATGTACTTCCCTACACAACGAAGTCATAAAGTCAGTTCCCGTGACTCGTTGCTTAAAAAAACGTCCTAAAAATGCGCCAGCAAGAATTATCCCTATTCCATCGCACAACGCAATTCGAGCCTGGTTTAAGATATGACCAAAATGTGGATGCTTTTTTGCGTATGTTATAAATTCTGGACTTGGTGTGACAATAAAGAAATTTTCCGTTGTTTTTTCTATTGTTTTTACAATATACTCCAGGATTTCCTTTTCAGTTGAGTTTGTAATACCCACTGCAAAAAACGTGTTTTTCGGCAATTGATTCATGTAATTATAAGGCCTTTCTCTTTAGCAGTTAATAGGCTTTTAGTGCTAACATTGAGTATGAATGATATTCAAAAACAAGCGTCTATTTTTTCCCTGATAAGGCTGAGAAAAGGCATCTTTAATCATATTGTATCAAAAATTACTATAGTACTCAAATGGCGTGAAAAAAATGTGATTAGCCGACAAAATTTTGTCTTGCATAGCTATTTTGTATCTACCTATAGGCTTATATGACAAATAGGACATATTTTACCTATGGCTTTACACGTTACTTTCTGCTTATACTTCTTTTATACAGCTCAATATTTTCCAAGGCAACTCCGGTGCCTCGAACCACGCACAACAGTGGATCTTCTGCCACATGACACGGCACGCCTGTTACATAAGTCATGAGTTTGTCAAGATTTTTAAGACACGACGTGCCTCCAGACATAACTACTCCTTTGTCGATAATATCACTAGCCAGCTCAGGGGGTGTTTGCTCAAGGACACCTTTTACGCCAGCGATAGTATCCATGAGTACCGGAAGAATAGCTTCGTTTACTTGAGCAGCAGAGACAAGAATGGTTCGAGGCAAACCAGAAATACTATCACGGCCTCGAATTTCCATGCTTTTCTCTTCTCCTTTTTTCTTTTCTTGGTGCAAAAATGCATCCGCAAGATCGATCTTAATCGTTTCTGAAGTTCGCTCTCCAATAAGCAAATTGAACTTTCTTTTGATATAGTTTGCTATAGATTCATCTATTTTGTTGCCAGCGACTCGAACAGAATTATGTACCACAACTCCACCTAAAGAAATTACCGCGGCTTCTGTTGACCCACCACCAATATCAACTACCATGTGCCCAGCAGGCTGAGCGATTGGAATTTTTGCGCCAATAGCAGCAGCCAAGGGCTCTTCAATTAAATATGCTACTTTTGCGCCTGCAGACATGGTTGCGTCAAGCACAGCCCGCCGCTCCACTTGAGTAACTCCAGAAGGAATACACACCATTACTTCTGGTTTGAAAAATCGAGATCTGCCGCATGCTTTATCGATAAAATACGAGAGCATAGCCTCGGTTATGGTATAGTTGGCAATCACTCCATCGCGAAGTGGCCGCAGGGCTACAATATTCCCAGGGGTTCGACCAAGCATTTCCTTGGCTTCTTTGCCAACTGCCACAACACGATCCTCTTCTGCAGTAACTGCCACAACCGTAGGCTCGTTTAACACAATTCCCTCTCCCGCAAGGTATACAAGCGTATTTGCGGTTCCAAGATCAATACCCACACGTTTTGAAGAAAACATAGATCGTAAAGTAAAAAGTGAAAAATGAAAAGGCAAAAAGTTAGTTTATAGAGAAAAGATTAGAAATGCGTAAGTTTTTCAATTTTAACTGTAATTTTGACTTCTAACTTTTAACCTATATGTATATCAAAATATATCCTATCTATATCAATTTTGGTTTTAGGCTAGTTATATCGATTATATAGGTGGAAAAAATGACTTGCAAGGGTTAGTTTGTAGTGTATAATGGAACTGTAGCATGAAAAAGCAGGTTGTGATTTCCTTTGCAATTCTCCTGTTTCTGGCAGTATCTACTGTTGCTGTTGTCCTTTATGGACGAGGGTATCGCTTTGTATTTAACCAGGGCAAACCAAAACTTTCTGGTACAGGTCTTTTGGTAGCAACCAGCCTACCAGATGGCGCGCAAGTATTTATTAATGGACATTTAACCACTGCAACCGATAACACCATTAATCTTCCTTCTGGAGAATACGCTGTTAAGATATTTAAAGAAGGCTATTTCCCTTGGGAAAAAAGGATTAAAATTCAAGAAGAAGTGGTTGCCAAAGCAGACGCGACACTCTTCCCAACTGCTCCAAAGCTTGAAAGTATTACCGCAAGTGGCATTCAAAACCCGGTTGCGGACCCCTCCGAAACAAAAATCGCATTCACCACTGCTTCCCAATCTGCTCGAAAAAACGGCGCGTATATTTTAGATATGAGCAGTCGTCCAATTTTAACCCTTCAGAGCGCTTCTACTCAAATAGCAGACGACACCATCGATACTCTGTCTCACGCAATGCTCAGTTGGTCACCTGATGGACAACAATTACTCGGAACTATTCAAAAAGAACAAACTCCAACCACCTATCTTCTTTCTTCTACTACGTTTAATCAGACTCCTCAAGATGTTACTGCCACCCTTTCAACACTTCGTGCTCAATGGGACCTGGAAAAGGAAGAAAAAGATAAAGCAAGAATAGATACGCTGCGAACAAACTTGCGTGTACTGATTAGTGAAAACTTTAGTATTATTGCCTGGTCGCCAGACGAAACAAAAATTCTTTATAGCGCATCCCGATCGGCCACTCTTCCGGTTATTATTAAACCACGCTTAATTGGCTCAGATGCTACTCAAGAAGAGCGAGCCATTCAAGAAGGATCATATTATATATATGACTTAAAGGAAGACAAAAATTATAAACTTGATGATATTAAACAAACCCCTGAAAGTAATCCGTACGTAAAATGGCTTGCCAATTCAAAAAATGTTATTTATGTGCATGATAAAAAAATCGATGTGATTGATTTTGACGGCACTAACCTGACCACTATCTATGCTGGACCATTTCTTGACAATTACGTATTTCCCTGGCCAGATGGGTCAAAAATTGTGATTCTCACCAACCTTGGCAATCCCAATATCACTCCAAACCTCTACACCATAAGCCTGAAATAATTATCTTCCCTTATCTAATATACTTTTATAGCGATCTTAGGCACTCATCATTTTGGTCGTGCGAAGACAAGCAGACGTTTCCAGGTTGTTCCTGGCGGCCAGCAGGTTTGCAAAACAAGAGCTTCTTGATCTGTTTTCTGTCCTTCTACTAAATACGATACATCCGAAGCATCCACTACTTTTGTGTCATATACCACGTAATTGTGCCGCACATTCTCAAAAAACACTATCACATGATCTCCTTTATTTAAGTCTTTGAGTAAATAAAAAATGGCGTTGTAGCGGCCTACATCCCAAAAGTTATCAGTGGAATGAGCAAATAGGTAAATATTGCCTTTTATGCCTGGAAAAACCGATCCTTTAGCATGGGCTACGCCCTGCTTGAGAAACGGTAAAAATTCTGATTCTTTAGAAGGATCAATATTGGCAAACACTTTTTCGTTCGCAGCGATTTTGGGAATCACAATGCCAAATCCTGTATCTTTGGGAACTAAAATTTGCTGTGTAGGGCCAGTTAACACTGAAGCAAAAGTTGAAGTTTCTGCTTGTTTTTCCGTGACTTCTTCAAGAGGTGTTTTGTCTGATTGTTTTGCTTCTGCAACGTGGTATTGAACGCCTCGATACGTACCAATC
>CAZVON010000018.1:3685-23405 GCA_964628435.1 uncultured Gammaproteobacteria bacterium | reverse complement strand
GGCTCGTTTGCGCCATTTCGCTTTACTGAGTCAAAGGTAATAGTAATTACTCGGTATAAATCTCCCACATGTGAAACCAGAGGAATAGCGCGAAAAATCCCGTGCCGATCATTTGTCCCAAAATCGTAGGAAATGTTTTCAGTAACATGAAACGTACCATCTTTCTGTAAGACTATCGTACTCTCAAAACGCGCAATGGATTCTTCTGTTGCAAAAACAGAATCTACAAAGAAAAATAACCCACACAAAAAAATAATTACTACATAAAGCAATTTCTTCATTCTCTCTTATTATATGCCAATCTACTTCTCTTCACCAGGGAATATAGTGACGAATAGACTTTGTTGTGTACTATAAACTACTTTTATAAAAGTCAATGCTTCGTTGAATAACGGTTGGCCAACTGCCTCTTGAAAAATTATGATCATCACCAGGATATATGAGATAGTTTACTGTTTTTTTTAATTTTTTCATTTGTTCTGCAAACTGATCCGACCATCGCTTTGGAACTGCCTCATCGTCTCCTGATTGGTGAAGTTGAATCGACCCTTGAATCCATATATAAAAATTTGAAGGTGAATAATTTTCAACATCATAGTCTTTTTCAAATTCAGCAAGTACTCTTCTTAATGCTTTTCCATGATCATCAAATTCATCGGTAAAATACAAAATTGAATATGGGAATGGTTTTGTTACTGGATTCCACAATACAGATGGGTAATTTTTCCCTGTTGCCGCAAGAACGGATAATGCAATATGTCCGCCATTGCTGTGTCCCCAGATAAAAATTTTGTCATTTGACGAAATCCCTTTACTACGCAACGCTTGGTTTACTGTTTTTAAAGCAGAGATCAAATCTATAACTGTCGTGTATGTTTGAAATCGCTCTTCAAGAGGTTTTACTGATGGCTGATCTGATTCTCCATATCCTAAAAAATCAGGAGCAAAAGTAATAAATCCATTTTGCGCAAATACCTCTCCTGAATGACGGGTGCCCTCACCGATTGTATATATTTTTTGATCAACATACCCGCGAATCATAACGACTATTGGATAAACACCGTTTGTTTTTGGCATATTGAGTAATCCACTTACTCTTTTACCATCAGAAGTAAAATAAAAGACGTATGAAGCAAATGTTTCTTCGTCTTTCAGTTCTTTACCCAGCGTTATTGAACCGTTTTTGGGTTTTCGTTGCCGAAGCCGTGTAAAAGAATACTTGTCTAATGGTTTTTCTATAATACGTAAGGCATTGTTTCCCAAAGGACTTACAATGGTGGTATTGTTGTTAAAAAAATAAAACCAAAAGAGCCCAGAAAGACCACAGAGAAGAAAAATACTTATGATCAGTTTTTTCATGGGCTTGATTATACCCTACCACTGTAAGAATGACTATTAGACAACTAATTGAATCTTTTTTATAATCAAGCAATCGTATGACGTTTCCGGAAAATAACATAAAGATTTCCAAAACAGATAAAGAATTGCACGAAAAAATCTACAGGTATTTTGATGAACATGGCATAGATGATGGATGGGTACCTGGAAGTAAAGAATTTAATTTTGAGCTACTTACCAAAATTCAAGAATTTACTGGTGTTAGGCTGCGAGGATCTTCTTGTTTAGATGTTGGATGTGGAACTGGAGATTTGAGTCGGTGGTTAAGAAACCAAGGAATTTCCCATTATAGAGGATTTGATTTATTACCTTTCGCCATTGCCAAAGCCAAAGCAAAATATCCAAAAGAGGTGTTTGTACTTGGAGATTTTTTAGCTTCGAATATTGCCGAAACCTATGATTACGCGTTTGCGTCTGGAACATTTGCTCTGAGTATGGAAAATAATTATAGTATCGTTGAGGCTGCTCTTAAAAAAATGTGGGAACTTTCCCGAATTGGATTAGCTTTTAATCTGTTAACTGCAGATAAGCTTAATAGCGAAGAAAACACATTATTTTATTACGACCCTGAAAAAATTCTTGATACATGCAAAAACATTGATCCAACAGCCAAAGTAGAAGTTATTACAACAGACGCGGGCACTAATCACTCTCTTCTTCAAGGCAATTTTTATATGTGGAACTAGAAAGCAATCAGCTTAGATCTTTACTTTTCCTGCGAACGGTTTCGTGTCTAACTGAGCGGAACTGAAGGCGGAGGTGGAGGAGGTTTTCTTATTGGTCTTTTCACTTCTGATCTTTTGGCAGGTACAGGAATCACCACAGGTTCGTTTGAAAGTCGTACATCGTCTGCTTTAATAAGTGGCATTTTGCGGGCCTCTGCAGGATATACCCCCGGCTTAGTTCTTGTTGGCCTATTATCGATGGCATCGGGCGATACTTTATTATTGTTTGTCGCAACCAACGGTTCAGGAATAGATGGTTGTGAAAGCAGATCTTTTGGAATTGGCTCCCTTCCGCTTATCATTCCCATTCTTGTGCCATATGGCACAAGATTTTTTCTTAAATGATCATCCAAAGCCTTTTGTGATGGAAAGCCATGTTGTTTCCAAACAGGTTCAGGCCCTTGATCACCATTTGAGGAAGTTTTTACTACTTCTGGACTTTGACTTTCTATAAATTCGTTATTTCCAATATCCGCCATACTTTTTAAGAAATTGTATCAATTTTTGCTGCTAATATAAAGTCGTTTTCCGACAATCCTTTAAGTGCGTGCGTGGAAAGCGTGATACGAACTTTATTATATCCATGTAAATAAATATCTGGATGATGCCCTTCTGATTCTGCGATTTCTCCAACTTTATTGATAAATACAAGTGCTTTTTTGAAGTTTTTAAACTGAAAGTTTTTTTCTATTGCTTTATTTTCTACCACACTCCAATCTTTTCTTTGAACAATATACCCTTGAATTTGATTCCGAGTAAAAGGAGACATGTCTCCTTCGCACGGCACGCACTTTTTGTTGGCAAGTGTACTAGTCATACTATACTAGTATACAGAAATTCTCATTTGTTATGCTGCTTGTGTTTTTGGAGGAAATCGACGCGCAACTCTTACCCACTCAGAGGCTGGATACATATAGAGTAACGATCCTACTTCATCTCTGGTATATCCTTTTTTTTCTAAATCAGACACACAATTGGCCCACCGTTTCAGATCCTCCTTATACTCTTTGCCAAACACAGTATCAATATAGGGATCAAGTTCTTCAGCAGAAGTTTTTGCCAAACACAATTTTAAATAATCCCTTATGGCATAGCCATCAGGAGAACTCGCTTTCAACAAATAATCAATACAAGCATTAATTTTTATTGGAATTTTTCCTATCTCCGCTTTGTAATATTCTTTCTCTTTGTAATTATAGAGCGGATTATGCAAGAGTATCTGAAGAATATCGTGTGGACGCCTCCCATCTTTATAAAATGACAAGATTTCGTCTCTGGCAGCAGAATCAACTCCAATAACCCTCCTTTGCTGATGAACCAGTGCATGAAGTACGTTTGTTCTCGCTTCTTGTACAGATGTTCCATGTTCGATGGCATATTGGATAATACCCCTCATATTTCTAGCGACCTCCACAGGTTTAAAAAGAGCATTCCATTGATGTTGTTCTTCATGTAATCTCACTCTGTCAGACCACTCTTGATTAAGCTTTGCTTCTTGCATCTTGAAAGTTCCAACTCTGAGTTGAAGTCCTCCCTCAGACGCATCCAAGATACTAAGTGTTCTCCCTTTTACAGAGAGAAACGCGTGCTCTCCTAACTTAAATATACTTTGTGACAAAGGAGTGTCTGGTTCGTTTGCCTGTCTCCAGCCCGAGTCAGAAGGATCGTCTGATTCATGCCAGACAATATCCATCGCGTACCCTGATCTTTGCGAATCTGACAACTGAATCCGTTGCGCTTTTCCATCTTCGTCTCTTCGTACGATCATTCTCCATCGCCGTGAATCGCTTCTCGTAATTTCTACAAGAGTAACATCATTGATATTTTCAACATATATATCTTTCTTTATCTGTATGTTTTCTTCCCTAAAACGTACGGCTGGTTTGACATATGCCGCGTTTTCAAGAATCACTGTGCCAGCCAAACTGGGAATTCCAACTTTTCTAAGCGCAGCACCTCCACTTGCTAATGCCTGTTTTACCTCTTCTGTGTTTAGTTTAGACATATCTCCACCAGTTTTACCAAAATGATACGCCAGCACATAGTCACTATCATCATAGCAACGAAACATCACCGTCATTGGTCCTTGTATGATATCCACTTTCCCATGGGGCTTCTTTCCAAAACACACCGCAAAAAGATCATTTTTGTCTGGATATCGAGCTAGAGCTTGTTTTACTGCCCGTCGTTTTTGCCAATAATCACCAATACCTACCACAAAACCATGTTCTATTGCTTTATCAAAACCATGGGTGTTAGAGAAACGATCCAGTTCTTGATAAAGTTTTTTGGGGGGGATATCTGGATTTTGATAAACCAATTCGTGCAGTCGCCGAATAAGCCCAGAAATTCCTTCTTGTTGATAACGCAGTCTTTCCTTAAACTCTTCAAGTCTTTCTTTTTGTAATTGTCTTTGTAGACCCAGCGGAAGACCCTTTTCGCTTGATGGGATTCTTCTTACAGTAGATAATTCTTGAAAGGGAGTAAAAGGGGCGGCGCTTTTTGCTTTCTTTGGTGCAAAATGATTAAGCGCAAACCGGATCGCATGCTGATCCCACTGATCCCAAGAGATATACGATTCTTTAAATGGATCACTCTCTTCTCTTTTTTCTTTCTCATACTCTTCTATTCCTTCTAAAATTTCGTTAGATACTGCTATTTTGTCGCCTTTTTCACTAACATCGAGTCCTTTTTGGTAAACTATGTCTCCTTCGGATCGAGCAAACGATCCTCTACTATGAACGTGCCTGCGCAATACAATTCTATTGCCTGGATTTACCCTAAAGTCTTTTGTTTTTCTTTGTGGAGAAACGTCAGAAAATTATTGTTCTGAAGGCATACTTTAAAAATCTTACATCTTGAGAATGTCATTAATAACTTTTACATCGCCTACAAATGCCATTTCTACCTGTTGGCGAGGTTTTTTAAAAGAAGAAACAAGCGGCAGTTGAATCTTCATTTCTTTTTTATAGTCGTGGTTCCATCTTCATTATCGCGCACGACGTACCCGATGTCTTGAATTTTTTTCCTGAGTATATCTGCTTGATTAAACTCTTTTTGCTTTCGAAGTTTTTCTCTCTGACGAACAAGATGTAAAATGTCAGAAGGAACTTTTTCTTGATTCTTGACCTGCCTGCCGGCAGGCAGGTCTCTTGCCTTTTGATGTTCTTGCAATCTAAGACCCAGTATCTGATCAAACTTAAACAAACTTTCTGCTTTTGCAGATGTTGGATAATCGGACTTTACAACATCCCATGCAATACTTAAAGCTTTCGGCAGATTTAAATCATCGTTTATAGCGTCTAAAAACTGTTGTTCGTATGCTGCGCATCCTATTTTTGGTTTATCCCACTCAGATATTACTATATATAAATGATTGAGTGCATTTTGCGCGGCAGTAAGTGCTTCCCATGTAAAATTCATTTCTTGACGATAATGAGTTTGTAAATACAAATACCGCAAGACCAAAGGATTAAATCCATTGTCTATAACATCTTTAACTTTATAATTGCTCCCTAAACTTTTACTCATCCTTTTGCCATCAACCAATACAAATGCGCCGTGTACCCAATACTTTACGAATGGTTGCCCAGTTGCTGCTTCTGATTGTGCAATTTCGTTTGGATGGTGTGTGGATCGAAGATCAATACCGCCAGCATGCACATCGAAACTTTCTCCTAAATATTTCATACTCATTGCGCTACATTCAATATGCCATCCTGGAAATCCTCTACCCCAAGGAGAACTCCATTCCATATGCCTCTTCTCTCCTAGTTTTGAAAATTTCCACAGCGCGAAATCACGAGGATTCTTTTTTTCTGGGTTCGGTTCTATTCGTGCTCCTTGTTTTATTTCATCAAGGGTGGATAGTTTTCCGTACTGCGGAAAAGCAGATGTATCAAAGTAAATGCCATCTGATGTTTTGTATGTGTATCCTTTTTCTTCGAGTCGCTTTACTAAATCAATCTGCTCTTGAATATGGTTAGTCGCTTTAGCAAACAACAGTGGTTGTGTTAAATTTAATTGTTCATAATCTTTTAAAAATGCTTTTGTGTAAAACTCTGCTACTTCCCATGCGGTTTTTCCTTCTTTTTTGGCTGATTTTTCCATTCGATCTTCGCCTGTATCCGCATCTCCTGCATTATCCCCAGTTAAATGCCCAACATCAGTCAAATTCATAACGTACTTTACTTCATACTTGTTGAACTTTAGAACTCGGACAAGCAAATCTGACGTTGTATAGGTGCGAAAATTACCAATATGGGCAAAGTCATACACCGTAGGTCCACAGGCATAAATACCTACGCGGGGAGGATCGATTGGCTTAAAATCTTCTATTTTTCGCGTTAATGAGTTATAAAGTCTTAGCATAGAAATATTTATCCCTGAAGTCCTCTGTTTGCCTCAACACTTCTTTCTGCGCGATCTACTGAAAGTGGTTTTTTCTTTTTCTCTTTTTCTTGCTCTTGTTGTAATTCTTCCATTTCTAAACGCTCCACGCGTTCTTTAGGTCGCTCTACTTCCTCCTGTTTTTTTGGTCGGGTAATAAGCGGTTGATAGTACTCTTGCTGATGAAGCGTTTGGCGCAACTGTTCTATTTTTTGCGCCTCTTGGGGGGATTTCCCAGCAGCTACCGCATCTGCTATTTTTGCCATCTGTGGGTTTTGAGCAGGATTGTCTTTTTTAGGAGTTGTCTTACTAGATCCATATAATTGTTTAAGGAGATCTTTGTTTTCTTGCTTTTTTGTATCTTCCAAAGCTTTCTGCTGATTTGGATTAGCTGGAGCTTGGTTTTGTTTTGTTTCGATACCAGTTAGTTGTTCTCCAATTTCTTTGCTTACCTGAGCTGGTATCTTTACCGCTGTTTTTACAGCTTGTTTCCCAACGTTTTTGAGTTCGTCACCAATATCACCCAAAATACCCGGTTTATTCATATCAATACTATATCATAAATGAACTTTCAAATTGTAAATTGAAAATTTTATTTTATCACTCCCAACTGTTCTTTTACTTCGTCTGACAAGCGTTCGGATGTCCAGCGAGGCGTCCATACTACTTCTAGTTGTACATCCTTTACATCTTTTACTTTTTTAACTGCCGCGGGAATCCATTCTTCAAACACAAACGAGAGTGGACAACCAGGAGAAGTTAAGGTCATTACAATAAGTACTTGGCCTATTTTTTGATTAACGCGAATATCATAAATAAGTCCAAGATCTACGATATTAACATTAAGCTCTGGATCAATAACCCTTTTTAATTCTTGTAAAACTTTTTCTTTCGTAATCATATTCAACCCCAGTATAGTATAACAGGTACACAAGGAAGAGCTTAATAGATATTAATTGTACAATTCTTATTTGACGTGATAAGAAGCAAGTGATATAAAGCTACCATGCCTTCACCAAATCTTGAGCGCGCAGATCTTGATAGAATCGGCGGTTTTAATCTTGCAGCAATAGTCAGCGGATTAAAACGGGGTTCTAAATGGGCGCGGCCGATTTCTCCTACTACACTGCGAGACATTCTACTAATAAATGGGAATCCTTTTTTTGTAAGATTTTTTCAACAGTTTTACTACGGCGAATTTAGATGGAAGTGGAGCTATTACCCGTCAACAGAAACAAGATTTTATTTTGGAAGCGATTATAGTAATCCGTCTCCTCATGATATCCAAACAGCTCTCGCCGTATACGAGGGGCCAGTACAACGAGTCTTCCAAGAAAAGATAGAAGAGAAACCTTTGCGAAAACCATTTTATGCAAGGTTTTCTGGGATAGAAAGACGTACAAAACGAATTATTGCAGCAACCTACAATCTTCAACAGCCAGGTAATCCGCTTCTTTACCTGAATATTTCTATGTCTCAAGAGGAAGCATGGTCTCCAACTCTCTCGAAAAAGCTTATTGCAGAAAAAATTATAATAGATATTCCTACCCAAACTCCAGAAATACTCTCATTAAAAGATACCGATCCTGACCCAGATTTTACCTATACTACTGCTGGATTCATTACCGATGCGATGGTTAAGAAAGCGACTGGGCATGACGCCACAGGCTCTGAACATAACAAAGCGCTAGTGGTAGCACAAGACCCAAGAAATTTTTTTACTTTTGGTAAATTGGCCTCTCTATCTGAACTGACAGACTCTCTAGCTTTCGCAAGAGACATGGGATTATTCTTACACCCAGTTGGTCATTTCCTCACTATCTCGCGAGGACAAACACAAGGAGGACAAGGTCAGGTTATCCCAGGATGGAATGTTCAAATTCCACTCCAACTTGCGGCATACATTTAATATTCGCTTCTCCCCTCCATGGCGCGCTGCAAGGTAACTTCATCCGCGTATTCAATATCTGCTCCAACCGGCAACCCTCGTCCAATCCGCGTAATCTTGAATTCTTTTCCTGAGTCTTGCCGAAGGATTGAATTTTGAATTTTGAATTGTTTGGTGATGTACATTGCTGTTGCCTCTCCCTCCATGGTTGGATTCGTCGCCAAAATAACTTCTTTAGTTCCCAATTCGTTATTCCTAATTCTTAAGATAAGTTGTCTTATATATATTTCGTCTGGACCAATATTGTTTAACGGGTCAATTTTACCATGCAATACGTGATATACCCCTTTATACTTACCATTTTTTTCAAGTGCTAAAACGTCGAGTGGTTGTTCCACAACACAAATTGTTGATTGATCCCGCTGTGGATCAGAACATATTTCGCATGGATTCTGTTCTCCAATAGAAAAGCAAACCGAACAAAGAACTGTACCTTTTTTTAAATTTGAAAGTGACGAAGAAAAACGGTCAAGCTCTGCCTGGGGAACATGCAATAAATAAAACGTTAAGCGCTGTGCTGTTTTTGGACCAACCCCCGGAAGCCGTTCAAATGACTCAATAAGATTTTGTATGGCTTTAGGAATCTTCATATAAAAAATCTCAAATGAAATTTAAGATTTGAGATGTGTTGCTATCATACTACTCACGGACAAAATTTCAAGCTTAGCAAATCGTTTCTCTTTAGGCACCCAAATTGTATCCGTTACATACACTTTTTCTATATCTGCTTCTTGCAAGAGTACTGGAGCGTTTTGAGAAAACACCGGATGGGTTGCAAACACGTTTACCGTTTTTACTCCTTCTTGATTTAACAAAGCAGCTGCCTTCACAATGGTACCGCCGCTTGAAATCATATCATCCATAATAAACGCGTGTTTGCCTTTTACATCGGCAGTATTTGAATTTGCATGAAGCTCTTTTGCTTCTACTCCACCCGTATCAAGATCTCTATTTTTTTCTATTGAAGCATACGCTACACCACCAAGTAATTCTGAGAGTTGTTTTATTCTTCGAATTCCACCCATGTCTGGAGAAATAAGAACCATATCTTTTGGGGGAATTTTTGATCTTTTTATTTCTTGGGCGAATAATGGAAGCGCAGACAATTGTATCACCGGGATATGAAACATTTCTGGGATTTTAATGGAATGAAGATCAAACGCAATTGCTTTATCTACTCCAACTGCTTCTAAAATTTTAATAACAACTTCTAGCGATACTGCCTCACCTTCTCGAAATACATGATCTTGCCGTTGATACCCCAGATACGGAACAACCAGCAATACACTTTTTGCGCCAGACCTTTTTATGGCATCCACAATGAATGCCAATTCAACCAAGTTTTCGTTTACTGGGGTACACAACGGCTGTACTATTACTACCTTTTCATCTACAACAGACTCTAAAATTCGAATCCGCTCCTCGCCATCAGGGAAAATAAATTTTTCGGGATGCAGCAGTGGAAGATTTAATTCTCCAGCAATTCTTTCTCCTAGTTTAACATTCGCACTTCCACTGTAGAGTTTCACAAGAAATATTGTACTATCTGTATTATAAAAGAATCAATAACTATTTAGTCTTTCTTAAATTTTGCACCTCTTCACGAAGCTTACTTAGCTGATCTAATTGCTCTCTTACTCGAGCAAAACCTGCTTCGACTTCCTCCTGTGTAATTACTGACACATCTTGTTTATCTTTGAAGGGTTGTTTTGTTGGGCGTCGAGCATCGAAAACTACTTTTTGTGTCTTTTTTCGCTCACGAGGAGTTTCTGGTTTTTTGGAGACCA
Organism: uncultured Gammaproteobacteria bacterium; assembly: GCA_964628435.1. Classification (GTDB taxonomy): domain Bacteria; phylum Patescibacteriota; class Microgenomatia; order Levybacterales; family UBA12049; genus CAZVON01. Next base: position 13,158 of record CAZVON010000018.1, on the reverse strand, counting down.
CATCTTTATCCGGGATTTTAGCCTGATTTGTAGGTTCCTTTCTTTTGAGAGGTTTTTCTTTTTTAACTCTTGTGGGTAATCCTAAAAAAAGACCCCATTTCCTCACCTTTCCATAAGAGATATTAAGTTCTGGCCACTCTTCTTGTATCTGCCCTGCAATACCATGAAATGTCCATCCTGCTTCTCTCAAAGACGCAAATTTCTCTTTGTAGTCTTCCCCAAATGCTTTTACCATTTCTGCAATCATTCTCTCTTGCGATGCACGAATAAAAGCTTGCCGGGCTGCCTCGGTAGTAGGCAATAAACGTTCTCTGTCCTCTTTCCACCTGGCTTGTAAGCGCTCTGACTTTTGTCGTGCAGATACAAGAGATAAAACTCCTGGTCTTCGTACTGCCGTCGTGCTTTTCACCGAATACCTCCGTCTCCAACTATCGACCATACCCCTAGTAACCATTGTTTTTGAAGAGGAAAGTTCTAAAGCAATTTCTCTGTTCGTAAAACCCCTATCTATAAAGCCTTGTAAAACAGGTGTTGGATCTGCTGTTCCAAAAACAACGACCATTCTTTCTTCTCTTTTCTTAGCACGAGCAGCAACAGCAGCTCTACTCATACTTTCCCGTGCTTCAATAGACCTGACAAAAGTTTTTGCGATTTGCGGCAATTCGACCATATGCTTACTGTCCAAAGAGTCCTCCTAATCCTCCACCCATTTGCTGAAGCTTTTTAGCTGCTATTTCCTGTGACTTTTTGATTGCTTCGTTTACTGCTTCTTTAATATCGTCATCAGATCTCCCATTAGAAAAGAGAGATTTTATTTTTTGGTCTCCTGTCATAATAACCGTAACACCACGTTTATCTATGGTAACTTCTTCTTGCTGCAGTTGCCTTTGAATTGCCATGGCTTGATCTCTCATTCGTTTTATATCGCCAATTTGTTTGAATGGATTCATCATATAGTCTCACCTCCTCAAATATTAGTTTTTCGTTAAAACAACATCTATTGTAACATTCTTTCCTACTATTTCAGCAGTTATTTTTTTTAGCAAATCCATATTTTTTTTCTCTGTAAGTTTTTTAAGATGAAACGTATACGGTGTTTCGATCACAAGCGTTTTACCATCATAACTTTTAAGGCTTCCACCCCGCAAAATCCCTGCAAGTGAAAAATCTTGTGATTTCATTTTCTGAATAAGGGATGGCCATATTTCAGAATGCGGTTCATTAGTAGATTGTTGCTCTGAAGAGCCTATTTTATGTGATGTTTCTGTTGACTGCCCAGACGTTGTTGAATTATTATGTGTCTTTCTTTGTTCACTCCATTCAATAATTGCAAGTTCTAAAGGTAGCTGAGGAATTACCGCAAACCGCAACTGCCCATAAGCTTTGGAGAAACTCTCAACTAATTGTTTTATTTCTAATACAGAAAAAGCATGCTGCTGTTCTGTCTTTGCTTTCTCAACTCCTAACTGAGTAAGCAAGAGAGCATGAAGCTTGTGTATTAACTGTTCTGTAAAAAACTTAAAGTCAACCCCTTGCTGATGAAGTATACTGATAAGTTTCAGAGCTTCTAGAGTATTACGAGTACTCATATAATCAAGCAGTTCCACAAGCTGCGTGTTGATATTAGAAACTTTATACCGCTCTTCCACAAGTTGTGCTGTTATAGAAGAACCAGAAGACAAAGCGACAACTTCTTCAAGAATTTTTGCGCCGTCTCGAAAACTTCCTTCAGAAAATTGGGCAATAAGAGCTAGCGCATGTTGGTCGATTTTAATGCCTTCTTCTTTAACGATGCGGTTAAAGGAATGCAACAATTCTTCTTGTGTTGCCAACGTAAAAGAGATATGGAAACAACGAGAAGCTATTGTTTGTGGAACTTTATGTGGCTCTGTCGTACAAAGCATAAAAAGCACATGAGGGGGAGGTTCTTCCAAAGTTTTCAAAAGCGCATTGAAGGCTTCTGTTGTTAACATATGCACTTCGTCGATTATATATACTTTTTTTGCAGCACCAAGCGGAGCAAGTTTAATTTTTTCCCTAAGATCTCTGATCTCATCGATACCTCTATTTGATGCCCCATCTATTTCCAAAACATCGAGGTTAGTTCCGTTTGTGATTGATAAACATTGATTACATCGATTACAAGGTTCTATGTCGCCAACTTTTGACTTTTGCTCGCCCCGCGCCAGAGTCGACGCTAGGCGCTGAGTCGAAGCGGGACTTTTGCTCGCCTCGCTGAGTCGAAGCGGGACTTTTGACTTTCGTTCACAGTTGACTACTTTTGCCACAATCCGAGCTGTGGATGTTTTACCTAAACCTTTTGGTCCTGTAAATAAAAAGGCATGGGGAACAGAACCTCTTAAAACTGAATATAACGTGCCTCGAAGCGATTGATTATCGAGTTGACTAATTGTCTGCGGCCGATATTTTCTATAGAAAACCATAAAATAAAACTCAAAAGTCAAAATGCAAAAGTTAAAATTATGATTAATTCAAATTATTTCACTTTTGACTTTTAACTTTTATTCATGGTGTATTCCGAGTAAATGCATGAGGCTATGAGATACTAATTCGTCGATCTTCTCATCAACCAAAACCTCGTCTCGCGCTGCTTCCCGAATCACTTGTGGGTAGGAAATAACAATGTCTCCAAGCCGCAAAACATCTGAAGGTACTACCACTGGCTCTCCTTCAGCAATAGAAAATGAAAGCACATTTGTTGTTTTATCTTCCCCTTTGTATTTTTTGTGCAGGCCACGCATTTTTCGATCACCAACAACCGCAATAGAAACCTCGACAGGACCTTGCATATGCTGCTGTTGCAAAATGTTTGCGACTGTTGATTTTATGCGTTTTCTATTAACTTTATACCTGCTTTCAACAAACAGTAGAACTGTTATATTAATCATGCTGCTTTTTGCCATTGGGTGCGCTTCATTCGTCTTGCTTCTTCTTGCTTCATTTTTCGAGCTAAGGAAGGTTTAAGATGGAACTGACGACGTTTTGCCTCAAGAATAATACCTGAGTCTGTGACTTTTCGGCTAAAAATTTTTATGAGTGCATCATCACTAAGCCCTGGAGTTTTCTTAACAATTACCATATAAAAACACCCCCTCTCAACAGAAATTCCAATTTACAATATTCAAATTTCAAACGTATTCTATTCCGTGATCTGATATCAGAGATTTGGAATTTATCCGCGAAATTTGTCCACTTATTGTACCTCAAAAGAGCTTTTGTGTAAATACCACGATAGCTTATAGCATCGGATTACATTGCTGCCGATTTCCCAAGTGGGCCTATGAGGTGGAAATGAAGATGATGTACAGCTTGCGCTCCTCCACCGTTTATACTAATACGATACCCTTTCTCTTGTAATCCGTGCTCTCGCACCATTCGCTGAATCGTTATCAGCAATTTCCCCATCAGAGCGCGGTCATTAATGTCTAAAAAATCTGGAATATGTTTTTTGGGAACGATCAATAAATGTATAGGTTTTACCGGATGAATATCTGGAAATACCATGCTATCTTCGTCTTCATACATAAAGTTGGCAGGTACTTCTTTATCTCTAATTTTACAGAAAACACATGATTCCATAATGAATTTTAACAATTAAACAATCCAACAATTTAACAATTTTTTATTACTTTTATTATATCATCCAAACTTAAACTCGTTGGTTTCATGGTTGGGTTTTTGACTGAGCCATTCAGTAACATTTTTTTTGATACATGCAAAAACCAGGTGGCATCAGGATCCATTTTTTTTAACTGTTCATAAACTAACGTTAAATTTATGTCCTCGCTATTTTTGACTTTTAATAACGGTCTCGCCTTCACTCTGACGTACCCTTTCCGTGGATCCTTTCGTACCACAACAACGTATCCCATTTTTTGAGCCAATTTTACTGCCGTATCGTTAATCGTTTCAAATCCAATTCCGTTTCCCCATTTTGTTTCAAATACCTTGCCACTATCGGCAATTTCTTTTTCTGCCCAGATTTTATTCTCAAAATGATGCAGTAACGCATCAAGACACGGTATTACAAAATCCACATAATATAAATCCTCGTCCGGTTTTTGAATTTTTAATCCTTCTAAAATGCCATAGAGCGAAAATTCGTGATAATCAGCTGTTGGATTTTCCCAAAAAACTTCTTTAAAATGGTCAAAATCAACGACCACTTTTACTATTCTATCTACTGCCTCTTTTTTCGTTTGGTGTTTTTCTCTCTGAATTCCGAACTCTGAATTCTGAACTCTTACGTAATCCCATGTTCTACTTGCTGCACAAACCAAAGCGTCATCTATTTGATGATGGTCCAATGGTCCCATTCCTGTATCTACATGAATTACCTCATCAGTTCCTATTTTTTCTATTGGTCCTCCTGATTCATAGTTCGTGCTACTTAATTCACGATTCTTAAGCCGTTCTCCCGCGGGAACAAACTGTAGCTGTGCTTCATTCCAACCTGGCAGAAATTTTTTAATCAGCCAAACCGAGGTAACTGCATCTAAATCGGGAGACGCATGAGTTACAATAATTTTCATATTCCCTATTGTACACTATCTGAAATTTTTTGTCAGACGCGCCCTTTACATTGAACTTACAATCTAAACCGCAACTCGACTTGACAAATAGATCAGAATGGGTCACTATAATTAAGATATGGACACTGCCCAATTAGATCCAAAGCTTAAAGAAACATATGATCGAGTAATGGGAGCTCAAATTCCCCAAGTATCTACTCCCTCAACCCCTCCCCAATCAGTACAGTCAGCTCCTCCTCAACCTCCTTTGCCCTCAGTAGCACCCAGCCAGACGGTTGCTGCTGAACCACCAAAACAAGAATTTGTATCAGTTGGACCGGACTTACAACCGATTGCTCCTGCAGCCGTAACACAAAAAAGCAAACAAGGAGTTTCTCCGTTTATTCTTTTTATAGCAGGCGCAGTATTTTTTGCGGTTTACGCGCTTTTTTGGTTTAGATTCTTCAGTGTTCAACTTCCCTTTTTGACACAATAACTGAGACGGAAATTACTTCTTTACTTCTTGAAGGACTTCTTCAGAGGTTAAAATTTTACTTTCTGCAGTTGTTCTTTTTTTAAACTCAATGTTACCTTCTGTTTTGGCAGATACTACCAATCGAACAGGAATTCCTATTAAATCAGCATCTGCAAGCTTTTCTCCCGCAGAAACTTCTCTGTCGTCATACAATACTTCTACATCTTTTTTTTGTAATGTTTTATATATTTTATCCGCTTCTTCCTTAATTCTTGATTCTTGATTCATAATTCCAATTAAATGAATCTGATATGGCGCTACTGAATCTGGCCAGATAATCCCCTTGTCGTCATGCGATACTTCAACAATTGCTGCCATGGTTCGCGCAAGTCCAATACCATAACAACCCATATAGAATGGTTTTTTGTTGCCATGCGGATCAGTAAATGTTGCGTCTTTCATTTTAGAAGAATAATGAAACCCAAGCTGGAAGATATTTCCAACCTCTATTCCTTTTTTTGCAATAAGCTTTTGACCATCCAAAGACACATACCCTTCCTTCGCAAGAGCCACATCTGCTTCTATATCTATCTGATAATCGCGGTCAATATTAACATTAAGTAAGTCTCGGTGCTTTTTGTTTGCCCCCGTATATGCATTTTTAATGGTTCGCAAAGAACGATCACCTACAATTACGAGTTTTTTGCTAGATTTTTCTGCTTTTTCCCGAAGGTTTACTGGAGATATAAATCCAGGCTCAGATCCCAATTCTTGAATTTCGTTTTCTGTGGCATGACGCAATCGGTATGCTTTAACAGCATGAGCTAATTTTACTTCGTTTACCTCTAAATCCCCCCGTATTACGGCCAAGATAAACCTGCCTTTCTCATCGACCATCATTAAATCTTTCATTTGCTGCCAAAGAGGTAATTTGTGTAAGTTAACGCCATCTTCCATCGTATTGCCTCGAACTGCCTCCACTTCGATCATTTCTTTTTCTTGATCTTTAGCATTTTTGGGATCTACTTTAAATACCGCAACGTCTTGGTGTGCTGCATAACTACCGTCTCGGGTTGTCAAAAACTTACTATCTCCTGCTTCTGACTCTACGACAAACTCATGACAGTATTCTCCACCAATATACCCGTTATCAGATTCAACAACCATTACCGCTAAGCCAAGCCTACTAAAAATCCGTATATATGTTTGTTTCATATTTTCGTATTCTTTCTGAAAATCTTCTTCTGTTGCATGAAACGAATACGCATCTTTCATAACAAACTCTCGCAGTCGCAACAACCCACCGCGAGCGCGCAGTTCGTCTCTGAATTTGGTTGAAAACTGATAAAGGTTAAATGGCAAATCTTTGTAACTTATCTGAAATTTTCGTACTAAATCAACCAACATTTCCTCAGCTGTACCTCCCAATACGAATTCGGTTTCGTTGCGATCTTTAATACTCATGAGCTCAAACCCAACAGAATTAGCGCGATTTGTTTCTTTCCATAATTCTTTTGGATGAAGTACCGGCGTTATCATCTCTTGAGCTCTGGCTTTCTCCATTTCTTCTTTAATTATCTGCTGAATATATTGATGGACTTTAAGCCCAAGTGGAAGCAAATAATATCGGCCAGCTGTACTTTCTCGGATAAAGCCTGCTTGATACAGCAGTTTATGAGAAATAAACGTTGCGTCTTTTGGCGTATCTTTAATCGTTTTTCCAAAGAGTCTACTGTATCTCATACACAAAGTGTATCATCTCTTCCTTGCCTTGACAATATTTGAATCCGATAAAAATTTATGATATAAACAGATCAAATAGATGACTAATATAATCGAGTTAGCTATATATAGGAAATTTATTGATTCTGAACGTGCTATTCTTGATCAAAAACAGAAAAGTATCGATACCTGTAGACGAATCGCAGGTGGAGATATTACAGACGTAGATAGGACTGTCTTTTTGGAAAGAGCGGGAACGGAAAATCGGCGTATTATCGCATTTCCTACATACAGAGATCAAGTGCCTTATGAAGATACCTACATGATGTATTGGATTAACTTCGTACAGCCTCATCTTTTAGATCGAGCTCTACAAAAACACGCAATAGACATTTTAGTAAAGGAAAATCTTGTTTGCAGATTGCCAAGAGATCCTACTTCTTCTTTACAAGATGGCCCCCGAATTCTTGGCGAAGAGCCGCAACCAGCTTAGCAGCAAAAGATTCTTGAATAGATTTTTCTGTTTGAGATTTTTTTCTAAACTCAAGTGACTTTTGAATAATTTCTATTGGCACGTGTTGTCTTTGTGCTTCTTCAACTGTCCAACGCGCTTCTCCAGATTCTGCGATAATTCCCTGGATATGTCCCATCATAGGATCTTTTTCTAACGCATCAACTGTCCTATCTATCATAAAACCTGATATTAACGTTCCTTTTTGATAAAGCTTTGCAACTTTTAGAAGATCACATGAATACTGCGAACTATTTAATACTCCGAACCCCTCGCCTAAAGCCTGCATATATCCATACTCAATGCCATTGTGCACCATCTTGATAAAGTGTCCTACTCCTCCCTCGCCAAAATACTCATGTCCGCCATTTGGTTTGGCAAGACTATCTAAAACCGATCTTATATGATCGTACGCTGACTTGTCGCCACCTACCATCAATGGGTAACCTTTTTCTGCTGCAATAATTCCACCGCTTACGCCAATTCCTAAAAATCTAATATTATTCTTCTTAAAATCCTGAAATCTTTTTTCGGTATCTTTGTAATATGCGTTTCCTCCGTCAATTACAACATCGTCTTTCTCAGCATATTTTGAAACCTCATCGAGAACCGATTGTGTCGCCTCCCCAGCCGGCAACATTAACCATATAATTCTTGGTTTATGCAAATCTTGAACTAATTCTTGAATCGTTTCTGAAGCTTTTAAGTTTTTAGTTGCAGATTTGAGATTTGCATTTTGAGTTCTGAGTTCTTCAACGGGGGTTGAAGATCTATTCCACACAATCAATTCGTTTCCCTCAGCAAGAAGCTTTAACGCCATTCTTGATCCCATTTTTCCAAGACCAATAAATCCTAACTTCATGATAATTTATTTTATCACGGTTCCATTTTCCACTTGTTTATCCGGATGAAGTAATACTGGTTTTCCATTATGATCCGCAGCCAGCATCATTCCCTGACTTTCGATCCCTCTGAACGTACGAGGCTGCAGGTTTACAAGGATTAGAATTTGCTTCCCAACTAATTCCTCTGGCGGATAAAACTGCGCTATTCCAGCAACGATCTGCCGTTTTTCTGCCCCAAGGTCAACCTGAAGCTTGAACAATTTATCCTCATTTTCCACCCTTTCAGCACCAGTTATAGTTCCAATTCTTATCTCAAGTTTCAAAAAATCCTCAAGCGATATGCTCATATCTATAATTACGCAATTATGTTATGTATGCCTAAAGTATATCGCTATGTAGTGTTATACTTTAGGCCTTAAGATTTTTTCGATATGTCTATGTAGCTTACTTTTATTATCAAGTGTATTAAGCAAATTGGTCATTCGTTCTTTTTGTTTTCTATTCGCATTCCTTATGATTTCTTCAAGCAAAAGTTCAGGCCAGAAATAAAGAGAATATCTCCTTTTTATCCTATCCCATTCCGAAAATTCTTTCCATTGATTTATATCTTTATTGTCAAGCAGTTGTTGGATAATTTTTCTAAACCCATCTCCACGTTCGGCCAACCATACCGCTATTTTTGCAACCGTTCCATGGCTAACATGTAAAGATTGTTCTATTTCTTTATATGTCATTCCTGTTAGGAGTAATTTAGCAATTCTTAATCTTTTTGAAAGAATTTTAAGTTCGTTTTTGGTCAACAAGTCTTGAACAAATAATGCCACATCATTAATAGAATGGAGCTTAGTAAATGCATGAACTAAATCTATAACCATTTCCCCTTGCTCTTTTCTGGACATTTTCTCCACCCTTTTCATCTTTCCTTCTTAAAGTATAACACTATGTACCACTATACATTAGATATAAATCTGAGATATCATATAACTAATGCAAAATCTCCATGCAATATTACTGGCTGCATGATTTTAATTTCGTGCGCCCAGCGCACCGAACTGAAATGTGGTATTGGATACAAAAGGAATATCTTTTTTTTAAGGTAGTACGCGAGGCCAATTTCCATAAGCGTTGATGTACCAATGTATCCATCGATGCCATTTTTTTTATAGTTGAGCACAACAATACCATCCGCATCTGCAACCAGCTGAAAATTCGCCCGAATAATATCTCTATCTATGCAGTCTTGAAAATTTTGTTCGATTATCAACATAGGTTGGATCTTTTAGGTGGTCATCTGTATTAGTTGGAATGGTTACAGCATGCCCTTGTTTTTCAAGCCTCTTTTTTACTTCTTTCATCTGCTTGGCAAACGTCATGCTGCCGCAGAGCTG
>CAZVON010000018.1:340-3675 GCA_964628435.1 uncultured Gammaproteobacteria bacterium | reverse complement strand
TTTGTAACAAATTCCCATGAACTTTCTAATTCGTCTGACCTATTAAAAAGCATTTGATCACCTGCTAAAATATCTAATAAAAGTTTTTCGTACGCATCAGTTCCCTTATTCCCAAACTCATGTTCGTAGGAAAACTTCATGTCAACAGTACTTAAGCTAAGTTTTGTGCCTGGCTTTTTCGCGATGACTCGAATACTAATTCCCTCGTCAGGCTGGATACGAATAGTTAATACATTCCCAATTTCTGGACAACCATATTCTTTAAACAAAATATGACACGTCTGAATAAACACAATCGAAATCTCAACCGTGTCTTTTGGAGCTTTTTTACCAGCACGAAGATAAAAAGGGATGCCAGAAAATCGATCTGAATCAACAAAAAATTTCATTGCGACAAACGTTTCGGTATCTGAGCTTAAGACAACATTTTTTTCTTCTCTATATCCATTATACTGAGCCCGTACTACGTTGTTTGATACATCTTCAGGTTCAATACATCGGATTGATTGAATCGCTTTTACTCGTTGGTCACGCACATCTTCTCTGGAAAAACTTTTTGGCTGCTCCAAAGTAACGGTAGCTACCAGTTGCATTAAGTGATTCTGGGCAACATCTCGCAGTAGTCCTACTCCATCAAAAAATTTTCCCCTATTCCCAACCCCTTTTTTCTCTCCCCATGTAATTTGAACATGATCAATATAATTTTTATTCCATACCGGATCAAAAATACCATTGGCAAAGCGAAACGCAAGCATATTTTGAACAGTTTCTTTTGCTAAATAGTGATCTACCCGAAAAATTTGCCGTTCTTCAAAAATTTCAGACAATCGCTTATCTAACTGTTGCGCTGTCTCTAAGTCTTTCCCAAATGGTTTTTCGACAATAAGCCGTGTCCATTTATTTGATCCTTGTCCACAACCTTGCGAAAGTTTAGTAGCCGATAAAAAGGCTAAAATGGTAGCATAATTATCTGGTGGCGTAGCAAGGTAAAATAATCGAGTAATACAAGCTCCTATTTGGGAATCAAAACGATTCAGTTTTTCGATAAGCTGAAGATATCCTTGTTCTTCCTCAAACTGTCCCTCTTGAAAGTATAGATGCTGGGAAAATGCACTCCATGCCGCGTCGTTTACATGATAAGAAAAATACGCACGGAAATCACTCTCGGTAAGTTGTCTTCGAGAAAATCCGACAATAAAAAACTGTTTTGGAAGTTGTTGTTGCTTAAATAACGAAAATAGGCTTGGAATAAGCTTATTTCGAGCAAGATCCCCAGTGCCACCAAAAATCACCATCACAAAAGGAGAAGTCATATTCTATAAAAGAATCAAGAAGTATGAATTACGAATTATGGTCTCAAAATTTACTCATAATTCTTAATTCTTTATTCATAATAATATACTCTTTGATCAGTTATGAAAAGAGTCTTTTTAGCAATATTGGGCCGTTTAAAGAATCGCGCGGGCACTTCTTCTTCAGAGCCGTGGCGAAATATAAGTTCGAGCGCGTTTTTTTTATCGTCTCCAAAAACTAAAACAATAAACTTCTGAATATAAGAAAGTCCAGCAAACGTCAGGGTAATTCTTTCTCCATATCCACCCTCTTGTACACTTTTGCTATCTTTAAAAAATGAAATAAGCTGTGAAGTATAGTACTCAAAAGCCATTGGTCGCTCAACTTGAGACGGAATACCTGCGGTATGCCCATCTAAACCAATTCCCATTATCGCCACACTGCTCTGAAATTGACGCAAGAGGGATGTAACTTTCTGATTATAGGACTCTGCTGTTTCTTGAATACTTAAATTCCTTTGAAGGATTGAGTAAATAGGAATATCCCGTAGTGTACAATACGCAAGAAATCCTGTATCTGTAATCATTTTCTCGTTGCTATCCGCATGCATTGGTGTGCCATATCGTTCGTCAACGAGCGCAACAGCTCCTGGTTCATTTTTTTTCTCCTCGGCCAACATTGTGTAAAACTCTTTTGGGGTTCTGCCTCCGGAAAGCAACAACAAAACTGTACTATTAAGTTCTTGCTGTAATAAAGTCCTTGCTTTCAAAAAACCCTCTTTCGCAGAACGAACATGATAAGAAGCAATTTTGTAAGAATCCATAGAATTATGGACCAAATGGCAACTTTCCAGAAAATATTTGGGTAATATCCTTAAAGGTAATGAGAAGTATGAGAGTCAGTAATACTGCCATACCAATAGTATGAGCATATTCTTCTACTTTTGGACTTACTTTTTTACCAAACGTTCCTTCGATAAGTATAAAAAAGAGTCTTCCTCCATCAAGTGCTGGAATCGGCAAAATATTAAAAAACGCAAGAGAGATAGACAAAACTCCAGCAAGATTTAAAATCTGAAGAATTCGTTCTTTGAGATCTGGAATTTGAACAATATTACCAACCAAAGAATAAATACCAACTGGGCCAGATACTCCTTGACTAATCGGTCCTGTTGTTTTCTCTTTAAAAGAAACGGCGATAAGTCTTCCCATAATATCAAAATTGTATGACATGAGATTTAACGGATGGCTTACCCCTGAAAGCGCTTTTTGAACAGGAGTTTCGTACGTTAATACGGCAGTGGAAAGTGGAAAAAAGCTTACTCCCACTGCTCCCTCGTTTTTAGGAGGTGATACCCGAGGAACCAAAATAGCAGTATGGTTTTTATTAGTTTTTAAGTCCTCCCAAACAATGGTAATCTGTTTGCCTTTATATTCGCTCACCATTTGGACAAATTCTTTACCCGTTTCAATTTCTTGTCCATTTATGCTGATAATTCTTGAGAATGGTTGAATTCCTACTTTTTCTGCTGGAGAGTTTTTGGCAATATTACTAATAACAACATCTGAAATATTTTTTTGGTTGACTAAAAAAAACTTATGATCCCCTAGTAAGGGCAATTCAACTTTAAAATTCGAAATAACCAAGTAAAGGTAAAAAATAATACTAGCTAAAATCGCATTCATTACAACTCCAGCAACAACGACCGCTGCCCTCTGTCCAACTGATCGTGCGAAGAAAGCACGGTTGAGGTCTTTGGTGATTGGTTCTTGTTTTTTAGTTTTCACTCTTCCCGCCCCAGCCTCGTCTTCTCCATACAGTTTCACAAAACCACCAATGGGTAACCAGTTAATAGAATATACTGTTTCTCCTCTTTTAATGCCAAGTACACGCGGAGGAAGACCAAAACCAAACTCCTCTACTTTAATCCCAAACTTTTTAGCAACAAAATAATGTCCAGCTTCATGGATTAAAACAAGTATAGAAAGTATAAGTAAAAAAATGAGCAAGGTTAATAGCATGATGATTATTGTATCACAAAA
>CAZVON010000018.1:0-330 GCA_964628435.1 uncultured Gammaproteobacteria bacterium | reverse complement strand
ATCTATTTCTTCCATCATGGTATCTGTTATGTTTTGTACTGCTTTTTCCATTCGCTTTGTATCATCTTCCGAAAGCTGCTTTTTTTTAATGCCGGCCATTGCCTCGTGTCTAACCTGCCGAACCATAATGCGACCATTCTCAAGTTTTTGCTTCATAAGATGAATAAGCTGCTCCCGCCTTTCTTGAGAAAGTGGAGGGATAGAAATACGGATATTGTGTCCATCTATAACTGGTGTTAATCCTGTATTTGCTTCCATAATACCTTTTTGAATCTCTGCGATAATTGAACCATCAAAAGGGATAATAAGAAGTGTTTGCGGATCTGATGT
>CAZVON010000017.1:0-23635 GCA_964628435.1 uncultured Gammaproteobacteria bacterium | reverse complement strand
GGGAGAGAAGGGGAAGGAATACGGAAGCAAAGAGAAACAGAAAGGGGAGAGTAAGCAGCATAAAACAGAAAAAAAGCCAAGGAATATTTGTGGCAAAATGCTTTCGTAAAAAGAGAAGAATCTGTTCGTTAGGATCTTGGTCGTGAAACGATACTCCTTGTGGGTTTATGCAAAAAGAAGTGAATAATCCAACAGGGTGTTTTGTAGATGACTTTAAAGCTGAAGCAGGAGGTAAATCTTTTGAAACGAAAATGTCAGTCATATATCTTTATCTTCGCTCTATATTATACAACGGCCCGACAATTTGAATATTCGCAGGTGCTCGTAAATTAAATCTGTTTTTAAAATCTTCGCCGCTAAAGTTATTTCCAGCTATATTCACAGAAGTTGTTTTGCCTCCTCCAAAATCTGCACTGACTGAAATATCGGAGAGAGAATCATATGGGCTGATCCCTCTTTTCCGTAACTCTTCTTTTACTCGATCTTCGCTCCAATTGTCAACGCCAGGTGGAGGATTATCAGTCTGGTATAAATGGTCGGTTGTTGAAGAGTCTGCTTTTACGAGAAGTAAGGTATTAACAATATCTGCAACCTCATGTGGTTTGAGCCACGCGGTTTTATTATATGCAGCTCGTGATCCCCAGTCACAGTAAAACCAAGGAGACTCTTTGTCATATGCCCGTTCATTTAACTCAGCAAAACTTCCCGGATTGCCGCTAGCGCCATCAAACTTTCCAATGTTTAAGATGTATCCGCCGTGAGTGGATGCGTATTGGGTAAATGCAGGAGTTCCCCCGTCCATAAGTACCCATCCTCGTGTTGATTCGACAGCTTGGTCCCAGTTACCGCCTTTTGGTTCGGGTTTAAAAACCTGACATTGTTCAGTAGTACAGATCTGTTTTGAACCATTGCTGGTTACATTTAAGGCATATGTTCTTGCGGCTACTGCTTGGGCTTTTAATACCGCCAGATTATTCTCTGTCCACGAATCAGGTACTTCGTAAATTCGTTTGACATAATCTTCAATTGAGCCGGTCCAACCAGTTGTTGTTGATATCTGGAGAGCTTGGTCATAGTCTTTTTTAAGTGTTTTTCCTGGGTAGTATTCCTGGAGAATTTGTTCTTCGTTTTGTCCTGCTTTGGCTCTTCCCCAAGCTCCATATTGGTTGAGGCCATTTCTATGGGGAGCGCCATAGGTAAAAAAAGCAACTCTGGGTGAGAACCCGGGGTCAATATGCCGATCATCTGAACATCCTCGCGCAGACGTTCCAGCAGATCTGGGAATATTTAAACTTGCGAGTCTTTGAGAAAGAATCTGCTGTTGTTTAGCTGTCAGATCAACAATTTGAGAAGAAAGAGTGGCTTGGTAGGCTTTGGCACCTTGCACAATTGTGTCCAGTTTTGCGGATTGTTGATCAAGCGATGCTTTTATAACGGTGAGTCGTTGTTGTTCACTTTCAAGCTGCAATTTTTTGGTTTCAAGGTCTTGGATGGATAATGCGAGACTGGTAATAATTGCTTTGTCTCTGTCTGCGGTTGCTTTTTGGTAAGCAAGCACTTGGGTTAAATCTGAGGCAGAAGGAGCAGAGAGAAAAAGCAAAAAAGGAGAGTTGTAGTAACTTTTTATATAATAGCTCTGAATGGTTTTATGTAAAATATCTTCTTGTTTAGCAAGATCGGTATACCCTTTATCTATATTTTTCTTTTTGACGGTAATACTTTCTTCAAGGGAAAAAACCTGAGCTTTAATATCCGCAATTTGTTTTCGCATGCTAGTAAGCTGTGACTCAAGAGGTGCTGTTGCTGCTTTTGATTGATTCAATGCACTCGTAAGATCACTGATTTTTTTGGTAATATCGTCTAACTCGTCAGAAGAAGTAGGGTCTACCCATATAAATAACCCCATCAAGAAAACGATACCAAACACCACTATAGTGGGGAAATATTTCATAGGGTTTTTATATTATACCAAATACAGCAATTTTTGCGCTTGAAAACTAACAGGTGTGTGGTATACTCAAAAAACAATGGATGACATCATGTTTGCTGGCAATAATGGTAATAAAAAACGCTTTACGACTTCCCTTGACGACGACTCATCTCCTCCAAAAAAAATTATCGTTATTGTTCTTTTTCTCATTCTGCTTATTGCGTCAGGAGTATTAGGATCAACGTATTTTTTAAATACTTCAAATGAGAAAACCAATTCTTCACCAACACCCACGATAACATCTATAGAGTTTCCTACTGATGTGCCCAGTACAACGCCTTTACCAACATCCATTTCTAAACAGTCACCAGCTCCGAGTATAAAACCAACGACCAGCAGTAAAAAAAATGCTGCACTAGAGAAGAGTAATCTTTCTGTTGTTGTTCAAAATGGAAGTGGGGAAGTAGGAGCAGCAAGTAAGGTTTCAGAAACCCTAAAAGAGTTTGGATACCATGTTGTTTCAGTTGGCAACGCAGATGAATTTTCGTATGAAGGAATGACAATTCAAGTAAAAAACAGTAAAAGCGCGTATTTGCCGTTGTTAAAGAGAGATCTTTCTGGAGTCTATACTATTTCGAGTGTTTCGGCTACACTTTCCGACACTACCGCTTCGGATGCCCTGATTATTGTGGGAAAAGAGTAAATTTCATTTTAAATTGCAAATTGAAAATTGGGTCTTGTTGATTCATTACTATCCTCTTATACTATAAAAAAAGATGAGCGAGAATCTAACAACTGATATTATTTGTATAGGGAATGCAACTATAGATGCCTTTTTACAGGTTCATGGAGAAAACGTTCATTGTCGAGTAGATAAAGAAACTAGAGAATTAAAAATTGGCTTGGGCGAGAAGATCTTGGTTGACAGTTCTGATTTCTTGCTAGGAGGCGGAGCATCGAATGTGGCGGTTGGATTAAAACGACTTGGTTTTCAAACGTCTTTAATTGCCGAAATCGGTGACGATGAATTTGCTCAAAAGATTCATACTTCGTTGACTGATGAAAGAGTGGATGTGAGTCAGGTTATGAAAGCACCCTCTGCATCTTCGTCGTTTTCTATTGGGTTGGTGTTTCAAGGCGAACGCACGTTATTTGTTCGACATGTACAACGCAAGCATGAATTTTCTTTTGACAATCTCTTGGCGTCCTGGATATATCTTGGTGGACTCGGCAGAGAATGGGAAAGCGCGTATAGAAATACCGTTGAATTTGTAAAAGAAAATACGATAAAACTTGCATTCGCGCCGGGAACAACCCAAATAGAATCTGGGTTAGATACTATACGTCATGTGATAGCTGCGTCTGAAATGTTTTTTGTGAATAAAGAAGAAGCAATAGAAATAGTAAATAGTAAATTGAAAATAGCAAATAGGGAAAAAATGGAAAACTTACTCCGCTCGCTTCAAGAATTGGGGCCCAAAATAGTTATTATTACGGATGGAGAGAATGGCTCGTGGGCAATTGATGCAAATGGTTCAGTTGTATTTCACAAAGCATCAGAGAATAAGGCAATTGAGCGAACCGGTGCTGGCGATGCGTATGCCAGTGGGTTTTTAGCAGCAATCATTTATAAAAAATCCATTGAAGAAGCAATGGAATGGGGAACAAAAAATGCTGGGTCTGTAATTACCAAAGTTGGCGCGCAGGCAGGCTTACTGACGGCAGAAGAGCTAGAGAAAAATAGAGTATGAAAATATACGTAGCTACAGATCACGCAGGGTTTCATTTAAAAGAATTTGTAAAAGGGTATTTGCAGAAAGCAGGATATAAGGTGGTTGATTGCGGTGCGTATACGTTTGATAAAAACGATGACTTTACCGATTTTATCGCAAAAGCTGCGCGAGCAGTCTCCAAAGACACGGAAAGTAGAGCAGTGATTTTTGGCGGTTCAGGGCAAGGAGAGGCAATGCTTGCGAATAAATACAAAAATGTGCGAGCAACAGTGTTTTATGGACCTTATGCGCCTCTTGGAGAAATTGACGCAACAGGGAAGACAAGTTCGAATCGATTTGAAATTATTAAATTATCGCGTGCTCACAATGATGCCAATGTGCTTTCTTTTGGCGCACGTTTTGTAACAGAAGCAGATGTTTCCAAAGCCTTAGACATATGGCTTACTACCCCGTTTTCTGGGCAAGAGCGGCACAAAAGAAGAATAGACAAAATCAGCAAGATAGAATCGGGAATAAGAGACTAGGAATAATATTTTTAATATGCATAATTCATATTTCATAGTTCGATACGTATGTTTGAGATAATTCCAGGGATTTTAGAAAAAGATTGGCAAGAAATCGAGCGTAAAATAGAGCTCGTGCGTCCATTTGCAAAGACTATTCATATTGATATTATTGACGGAAAATTTGCGCAAAACACTACATTTCTTAATCCAGCTCCATTTGCTAAATACACCAAAGATCTGTTTTTTGAACTGCATATGATGGTGGAAGAACCGACTGCGTATTTGCAGCCATGGGCAGAGGTTGGGTTTCGGCGGTTTTTAGGACATGTTGAAAAAATGTCTCATCAGGCAGAGTTTGTTGCCCAAGGACAACTGCTGGGAGAAGTAGGGCTTGCAGTAGATGGACCAACTGGACTTGAAGAGATCAACATTCCAATAGATGATTTAGATACACTGCTTGTGATGGGAATTAGATCTGGATTTTCTGGACAACAATTTGTTGCTGAATATGTGTCAAAAATTGAGGTATTACAAGATACAACATGGATACCCATAGAAGTAGATGGAGGGATCAATGATGCAACCATTGTACAGGCTCACAGTTTTGGAGCGAATCGTTTTGTAAGTACGAGTTTCTTGTTCAATGGTAACCCGCAGCAGCAGTATCAACTGCTCAAAAATTCCCTCACAAAATCTACAGAGTAGATAAAAAGACAAGTTCGAATAATCAAATTGCAGATAAATTCTCATGACCAAAATTCCAAATGAGTTCATGTTGATAATGAGAATTTCGATATTATTGGGAGTTTGGTGCTTGTGATTTGGAATGTAACCTTTAGGGTTTTGGGGTGGGAGTAAAAGTAGGAAGCGGAACACAATTCACGAGCCGTTCAGTGCCTCTAATAAAATATTCTTCTCGGCCTAGACAGGCTTTTTTAATAACATTGCTTGGTAGAGTTAGTTTCGTATCGGTTGTATTGGCAAGAAGATGCGTCATGATCTTATTCCAAATGGGCGCTGCGCCAGTAATACCTGATGCAAGGGTGGGACTCATCGGAGAGTTGTCATTATTACCAACCCATACAGCCGTGACGTATTTATCGGTATACCCAATGGTCCAATTATCGCGTTTATTATCTGAAGTTCCTGTTTTTACCGATACTCTGTGTCCTGAAATACGAAGGGGAGAACTCAAGCCAAATTCCCATACGCGTGCATTATTATCGGCAAGAATATGTGAGAGAATAAATGCGATTCCTTCATCGAGCACTCTAGTGCCAAGCTGTTTTGCAGTGAGTGGATCTTGTTGCAGTGGCGTTTTTTCTTCTAGTACATACCCTTTATAGTCTGAAATCTTTAAGAGAGGGTTTAAATCGATGCGTACTCCACCATTTGCAACGGTACCATATACAGTTGCCATATCTACCATGGGAACTTCAGCAGCTCCTAGAGTAATGGAGAGGCCATACGCTGAAGGATCTCCCCAGGTTTTTATTCCCATCCGTTTTCCTAAATTCACCATGGTTGGAATTCCTATTTGGTTGAGCGTTTTTACGGCCGGAATATTGAATGAATTCCCAAACGCAATACGTAAAGGGACTCGTCCATGGAATCTCCCATCATAATTGACCGGTGAATAAGATGGTGCGCCGTAAGAAGTATACGTAACTGGAGAATCGTCTAAAATACTTGCGGCAGTGAATCCTTTGGAAAACGCGGCTGCGTATGTAACGACTTTTATGGAAGATCCTGGTTGCCTGAGTGCGGTGGTAAGATTGACGTTGCCTCCATTTGGATTGGAGTAGTCTGTACTTCCAACCATTGTCAAGATATCTCCATTGGTAGGATTGGTAACCAGGGCAGCTCCGTTGGTAACATGGAGAGCTTCATTATTTGTGATTTCTTCAGTAACAATTCGCTGTACTTTTTCTTGGAGTTTTAAATCTAGTGACGTAATGACCGTGAGTCCTCCTTTTTCCACGATTGGAAGACCATATTTTTTAGTCAATAAATCTTTGATGTACAACACAAAATGTGGAGCGTGAATAGGGACTTGCGGAGATCGAAAGGAAAGCTCTTCTTGTTCTGCTTCTTTGGCTTGTATGTTACTAATGTAGCCTAATGACACCATGCGAGAAAGTACTTCTTTTTGTCTTTTTTTCCAAAGCGTTGGAGTTGTTCCATAGGGAGAGTAAATTGTTGGCGCGCGAGGAATCCCAGCTAAAAATGCGCTCTCTGAAAGCGTAAGGTCTCGCACGTGTTTGCCAAAGTAAACTTCTGAAGCCGCTTCGATACCCCAGGCAGTACCTCCATAAGGGACTTGGTTAAAGTACATTTCAAGAATTTGATTTTTGGTATACATGCGTTCAGCCCAGAATGCAAGAATAATTTCTTTCACTTTTCTATTAATACTGGTTTCTGGGCTCAGAAGGGCTGATTTGATGAGTTGTTGGGTAATGGTTGATCCGCCTTGTAGGCTTTTTCCAGAGAAGTTTACCCAGGCAGAACGGATAATTGCAGTAACATCAAAACCAGGATGTTTGTAAAAATCTTTGTCTTCAATGGCGATAGTGGCCTGTTGAAGCGAAACGGGGATATCAGAAAGCGGAACAAGTGTTCTATTTTGTGATGCGTAAATTTGATACAACAACGTTGCGTTTCGATCGTAAATTTTTGTGGTTTGGGGAATTTGACGAAGAGAGAGTTCTTTTGGATTAGGCAGATCTTGCAGGAAAATAATAGCAAGCAAGGGAATAAAAATAAACACGAGTGAAAAAACACCTCCAGCAGTGAAATATTTGAATTTACTAAGAAGGGAAAAAGAAGTAAAACGTGATTCTTTCTTTTTTCGATGTTTTCGAATATGTGAAGGATGAGAAGAAGCGATGGACGAAACATGTATCGATGGTATTTTGATTCGTTTAACCCAATGAGTATATAGGCTCAAAAAAAATACCATCAAGAATAGCAGACCTTTTTTTGTTAATGTGAAAAGGATGGTTTTTACCCATAAGAGAATTGATCTTATGAAAACAATAAGCTGTTTTCCTGCTGAAAAAAGCATGCTATTGATTCGCTCTACAGTTGTAAGTAACGTACGCGCAATAAATAGTACTGTATCTCCAATTTTGATCAGAAAGAGCAAAATAATTACAATGATGCCTAATAATAGCTTCATAATGAAGGAAATGGACTAGATTATACTATCAGCTTCTGTGCTTGAAAAGAGGGGAAAAACAACTAGAGGCCTTGAATACCTTTCTGTAGGTCATTAAAATCGTCTTCTGAGGTAGTCAGGTCGATTCCTTGAAGTGTTCTGTCATCGTCGTTAAGAGGGGTGGGTAATGGAGTGACAGTTGGGGATATTAGAGAAGTTGGTGAAACAACAGCAGGTGCTTGTTTTTGTTGCGTAAAAACGATATACCCAATTGTTCCGGTTACTCCAAGAACAAGCAGAACACCCAAAACAAGTAAGAGGTTGTTTTTTGATGGAGATTGGACAGGAGCAGTAGGTTGGGGAGCAGATACTGGTTGGACAGGAACCTGTTGTGTGGATAGGGGTTGTTGAATTGGTTGTTGTGATATCGTATCCATAGTTTTTAAGTGCTTGGTGTGGTTGTTGGTAAAATCTGATCAGCCTTTATTGCTACTAATTCTTTGATCACGGTATGAACCGTTTGCTTAGCGTTAACGACTGTTTGGTGGGTTGTTTTTAAATCTTGTTGGAGTTGGTTTACTATGGTGCCCACAGAGGAGGCAAGCACAGACTCATCAGTAATAGTTGCAGTATATTCTTTTGCAGCTTGGGTTACAATCGCAGTACGCGCAGCTTCAATGGCTGTTTGCGCAGCGTCTATGGCAGATTCCACTTCGGTAATATCTTTCCCATTGGTTTTTGCTCGAGTGGCTTTTTCTATTAATCTGTTCAAAAGAGATTCAAGTTTTTCAATGTGAATTGTAAGCCTATCAACGCGATTTTTATTAATAGCTGCCATTTTTTCATCGAGTCGTTCAACCAGTGCTTGTTTTCGTTGGTCTTTTATCGTTTTTAGCCGTTCTTTAAATTCTTCTCGTTTTGATATTTGTTGTTCCTTTTGGGCTTGGAGTCTTTCTTGAAGTTCTAATCTTTGTGTTTGTCTTTGCTCCATTTTTTCTTCTCGGTTTTTCAGAAGCATTTCCTTTTTTTCTTGTATTGCTTGTCGTTGTTCTAAAACCTGCACTCTTTTTTCTTGGAGTGTAGTTTGTGCAAAGCTTGTTGATGAGCCACCAAACAAAACAAGAACGAAAACAAAACTAAGTAAAAGAGTTTGAGGCATATACTTATAGTACTTGCTAAAGAAAAACTTGTCAAGATTAAGGAGTTTTGGTGGGTTGCGGTTGCGGGTGTGGACAAGTAAGGCAATAACGGTCTCCTAATGGGTCAGTCACCACGAGTTCGTTGCGTTCTTCTATATTGTCTGTTTGTCCAGGTTTTGCGAGGTCGTTGGTAGCTTTGTCGATAAATACTTTTTGTCGTCCAGGGTCAGTTTTTGTTGGTTCTGTCCCTTTGATAAAGTACTCATAGCGTGTTGGACACCGATCTGGATCTCCTTCTTCTTTAGGAAGCAGTCCTGATGTGCTACAGACGATTTTACCAATCACGTTTTCTGGTTTGGGAGGCATACCGACTGGCTTGTTTTGCAGAAGATGCGTCATGATCTTGTGCCAAATAGGCGCAGCACCTGTAATACCAGATACAAGTCCAGACATGGGTGTATTGTCATTGTTCCCAACCCAGACTGCCACCGTGTACGAAGGGGTATAACCAATTGTCCAGTTGTCTCTGTAATCATTGGTAGTTCCAGTTTTGACAGCCACGAACTTTTCTCCAATTTTTAACTCAGAAGTTGGTCCAAACGCAAGTTCACGCGCTCCATTGTCTGCCAATATGCTAGTGATGATAAAGGAGACGCCAGATGGAATTACTTTTTTTCCAAAAATAGGACTGAGCGGCGGCGTGTATTCTTCAAGGGTAGTTCCTTGTGAATCGGTAACTTTTAAAATTGGGTGCAAATCAATGCGGTACCCTTGATTTGCAAACACACTATACGCAGTTACCATTTCTAACATGGTGACTTCGCCTCCTCCTAACGTCAAAGATAAACCATACCGATTTGGATCTTGAAAAGAAGTAATGCCCATAGCTTTGGCTGTTGCAATCATATCTGCTACTCCGTTGAGTTTTAACATTTTAACCGCGGAAATATTAATAGAGTTTCCAAGCGATGGTCTCATGTGCATAACTCCGTGCCACTTCCCATCGTAATTAACTGGGCAATATGGTGCGTGTCCAGGGTTGGGAAAACAGATTTGTTGATCAACAAAGGGTGTGGCTGCAGTGTATCCATTGATAAGACCAGTCGCATAATTAATTGGCTTAATGGAAGATCCAGGTTGGCGATACGCAATGGTTACATTGACATTGCCGTCACTTGTTTCGTCAAAGTAATCGTGAGAGCCAACCATGGCAAGAATTTCTCCAGATGCAGGGTTAGTCACCACTGCTGCTCCATTGGTTACATGATATCCTTTTAGTTTCCCAACTTCTGCAGCAACGGTTGCTTGGGCATATTCTTGGATCGTAAGGTCAAGACTGGTTATTACCTTGAGCCCCCCTTGTTCAACAGTTCTCTGCCCGTATTTTTGAGTCAACAGGTCTTTAACATATAATACAAAATGAGGAGCCTTAATGGTGCTTGAGACCTTTTGAAACTGAAGCGGCTGTTTGAGTGCCAAATCGTTCTGCTCTTTGGTGATATAGCCTTGCTCGTACATCTTTTGAAGAACTGTTTCTTGCCGTTTTTTAGAACGCTCTGGATATGCGCCAAACGGAGAATAGATAGACGGTGCTTCTGGAAGTCCAGCAAGAAATGATGATTCTGAGAGCGTTAACTCTTTTGCGTGTTTGCCAAAATACGTTTGCGATGCTGCTTCGATACCCCAGGCAGTACCTCCATAAGGGACTTGGTTTAAATACATCTCCAAAATTTTGTTTTTTGGGTACAACAATTCTGTGAGGAAGGATAAAAACACTTCTTTTATCTTGCGACTAATGGTTCGTTCTGGCGTAAGCAGCGTATTTTTTACCAGTTGTTGAGTAATGGTTGAACCACCTTGTACCTGTTTATAAAAAACCGTTGAAATAAAAGCCCGGGCAATGCCTCTTGGATCAATTGCTCCATGTTTGTAAAAATCTTTGTCTTCGATGGCGATAGTGGCCTGTTGAACTGAAGAGGGAATATCTGAAAGTGGAACAAATGTTTGGTTTCGATTCGCATAGATAGTATACAGTAACTTGCCATGTCTATCAAATAGCTGTGTTGATTGTGGATAGGAATAACTGCTTAATCGAGTTGGAGAAGGCAGATCTTTCGCAAGGATCAGAAGGCTTGCTATCAGTATAAAAACAGCAATAATCAAAACACCAATCCGTTTTTTTCGCAATGGTTGGATAATTTTGAATTTTTTCATCACTTCATGATAGCAAATCATATCTAAGCTGACAAATTTTCTTTTTTGTGCCGTATAATAACTATATAAGTGTATGTCGGCAATGGAGTTGATACAAGAAATTGTAAGGTACGTTTTAGTTATCACTCAAGATATTACTGTTGTTGATCTTGTTATTCTTGCAGTATTTGTGTTTTATGCGTTCGAAGGACTAGTAATTGGATTTGTAAGTTCGCTGATTGACTTTGGGAGTTTTGTCTTGGCATTTTTTCTTGCGCTTCTAAGTTATAGCATTATGGGCGAGGCGATTCGCGCGTTTTACCCTATACCACACGGATTTGCGAATGCGCTTGGGTTTTTTATAAGTGCTTTAGTGTGCGAAGTGAGTATTGGATGGGGGTTTCGAATAGCACATCGGCGTATAAAAAGCCTTATTGACGCATACAGAATACCTACCCAAAGTGAACCAGATATTATTGCTGCTTATGTAAAAAGTGCCAATAGTGTATTGGGTATTGTTCCAGGGGTTGCGTCTGCGTTTGTACTGTTAACGTTTTTGCTTACCGTTATTATTTCTTTTCCATTTTCTCCAGTTCTCAAACGCGCAGTATCTGATTCTCAATTTGGCATAGCTCTTCTTGCCAACGCCCAAGGTATCGAAAAAAAACTTCACGGAGTTTTTGGTGATGCGATTTTAGATACATTAAACTTTTTAACCATTGATCCTTCCAGCGAACAAACCGTACAGCTTACGTTTACCACAGAAAAAATAAGTGTTGATTATAAAGCAGAACAAGACATGCTTAAAATGGTTAATCAGGAGCGAGAAAAACAGGGGTTACATCCGTTGGTGTTTGACGAAGATCTCGCAGAAGTCGCGCGTGCGTACTCAAAAGACATGTTTGCTCGGGGATACTTTTCTCATTATACGCCCGAAGGATTGTCTCCGTTTGATCGCATGGCAAAAATGGATATTAAGTACCAGTATGCAGGAGAAAACCTAGCGCTGGCGCCAAATACTGTGCTTGCCATGCAAGGATTAATGCAAAGTCAGGGACATCGTGCTAATATACTATCGCCTCAGTTTAAAAGAGTTGGGATTGGGGTCATTGATGGAGGGATATACGGAGAAATGTTTGCTCAAGAGTTTAAAGATTAGGAATCGTGTTTACACGTTAGGTTGTGAGATATACCCTTTATTGCAAAGTGGAAGAATAGTTATTGTTCAATTGTTAAAAATATATGCAGTTGCCTGATATTAGAAATGCGAAGGTAAGACAGAAACGGGTTTTTTTACTGTCAGATCTTGATGTTCCTTTGTCAGCAGAGGGAACTATAGAGGATGCGACACGTTTAGAAGCTGGTTTATCTACAATACAATACTTGCTTAAAAGGGAAGCAGAACTTGTTGTTGTTGGAAAGCTAGGCAGACCCAAGGGTAGAGTGGAACCAGCCCTAAGTCTTCTTCCAGTTGTGAAGTGGTACAAAGAAAAAATCAAAAGTCATAAGTTAGAAGTCAAAAATCAAAGAATAGGCGGGTTTGATGGGTGGAAACTAACAGATTATTTTTATGTTCTTGAAAATATCCGTTTTCATAAAGAGGAAGAAGAAAATGATCAACTTTTTGCAAAGGAATTGGCAAATCTTGCCGAAGTTTACGTGAATAACGCATTTTCGCTTACGCACCGAAACCATGCATCAGTTGTTGGTGTGCCACAGTACTTACCGCATTATGCTGGGCTGCACTTACTTGAGGAAGTTGGAAAGCTTTCTTACGTGGTTGGTAATCCTAAACGACCGCTTGTTGTAATTATTGGCGGTAAAAAAATTGAGACAAAATTGCCGCTCGTTAAGAAAATGCTTGGTATTGCAGACTATGTATTAGTAGGTGGGAAAATTGCTCAAGAAAAAGATATACTTGTCTCTGCTCAAATCCTTAACGCAAAAGCAAAGTTGATTGTTGCTGATACTAATCAAGACGGCAGCGATATTACACAAAAAAGCCTGGAACAATTTATTTCTTTACTTTCCCAAGCGGCGATGATTGTTTGGAATGGATCAATGGGAATCATAGAAATGTCAAATGTTCAATCAGATAAAGGAACGAGAATTCTGGCGCAGGCGATTGCAAAAAGTAGGGCGTATAAAATAGTAGGGGGAGGAGATACAGTGGAATATTTACAGAGAATTGGACTTGAGGATAAGTTTGATTTTGTCTCAACAGGAGGAGGCGCCATGCTGGCTTTTTTAAGCGGCGAAAAACTTCCAGGACTTGAGGCACTGTGTCAATAAATTATTTTTCCCCTTGATCAATTGTTATCACAGGTATATACTTTTGGTGTATGATTCGCGTGGCAATTAATGGCTATGGTAGAATTGGCAGAATAGCGCATCGAGTGATTCTTGAAAAACACGCACAGGAAATAGAAGTAGTTGCAATTAACGCTGGGTCCTCAACCGATATCAAAGGGTGGATGTATCTTCTTAAATACGATACGATTTATGGTCCGTTGCGCGCTCATACCATTAACTGCGAAGTTTCAGAAATTGGCGTGCCAGAAGCTCCTTCAAAAAATGTTCATTATAATGATTTTTTAACAATTGGCAGCTTTGTTATTGATGGCCAAAAAATTCCCGTGTTTGCTCAGAAAGATCCTTCGCTTTTACCGTGGGAAGAATTAGATGTAGATGTAGTTATAGAATCAACTGGCCGTTTCCTGTCCGAAGAAAAATTAAAGCCACATTTTGATGCAGGCGCAGGAGCAGTCGTGTTAGCTGCCCCTGCAAAAGAGGGGAATATCGAAACCATTGTACTATCAGTTAATCAAGAGTCGTATAAGAATGGAAGATTAGTCAGCAATGCCTCATGTACCACTAATTGCGTGGCACCAGTTGCCAAAGTTATGGCTGATCATTTTGGGGTTGAAAAGGCAATGATGACAACAATTCATGGGTATACCCTTGACCAGAGGTTGCAAGATGGTGGACATACTGATTATCGAAGAGCTCGAGCAGCGGCGCTTAATATTATTCCAACCTCAACAGGCGCAACAAGCGCGACCGCAAGAGCGTTGCCGCAGTTAAAGGATCGATTTAAAGGGCTGGCGTTGAGAGTTCCTATAGCTGTTGGATCTCTCTCTGATTTTACTTTTCTTTTAAAGGAAAATACGACCAAAGAAGAAATTAACGACGTATTTAAAAAAGAAGCACAAAGTCCATCATACCAAGGTATACTAACAATCACAGAAGATCCGTTGGTTTCAAGCGACGTAATTGGAGATTCACATTCTGCGGTAGTTGATCTCTCACTTACCCAAGTAGTTGGTGGCAACCTAGCAAAAGTTATTGCATGGTACGACAATGAATTTGGGTACGCGAATCGTTTGGTTGAAGAAACAATCATGGTGGGCAAAAGTATATGAGTAAACAGCCTATTGCCCACGAGATTGATAATCAAAAGAAAAGAGGAGTGCTTCTTATATTAACTGGCCCAACAGGAGCTGGGAAAGATACCGTATTGTCTTATCTTCAAAAAGACAACCCTCAGATTGTAAAAATTACAACTACAACAAGTCGGCAAAAACGGACAAACGAGATAGAAGGAAACCCTTATTATTTTATATCTCGGGCGCAATTTGAGCAGTTGATTGCAGAAGGAGCATTTTTTGAATGGGTTGAGTTTCGAGGCGCATTATATGGGACGCAAAAAAAAACTCTCATGGAGGCTTTAGAAAAAGGAGTTGATGTGGTATGGCGAATTGACACACGGGGAGTAAAAAATATTAAAGAAAAAGTAAAAAACCACGTAAAGCGCAGTGTTTTCGTATTTTTGACAGCAGGTTCTGTGGCTATGTTAAGAAAAAGAGTTGAAAAAGACGAAGGAGTAACTCATTCGAATCGCTGGAACGAACCTTTAGTATTATGGGAAATGGAACAGTATGATGATTGTGATTATTTGGTGGTGAATGATGACAACAATCTAGAAAAGACAGGTCATTATATAAAAGCAATTATGCAAGCAAAGAGATTAGAGATATTAAAATAGAAAAAAAACTTGATATTTTACAGACACGGTGGTAGAGTATGGGGTATGAAAGGGGTAGTCACCACTGTTGCTATTTTATTTGGTTTTATTGCACTATTTTCTAGTAGCAATTCCTTTGCACAAGAGGAACTATCGCCAACAATTACTCTTGCGGTTTCTATTACTCCTTCTCCTACACCACGTGTTGATTATCAACTTCCATATCCAGGATTATTACCAGATAATCCTCTTTATTTTCTCAAAACATTTCGCGATAACATTGTAAGTATTTTGATCAGTGACACGATCAAACGTACCCAGTTTGAGCTTCTACAAGCAGATAAGCATATCAATGCAGGTTTATATTTATCTAAAAACAACAAGTCCCAACTTGCGTCGGAATCTATCACGAAAAGCCAGGCATACTTTCAACAAGCTATTGTGAATTTAAAAAAAGCCAGGTCAGAAGGAAAAGACACGAATTTATTAGAAAACAGAATGTTTCAAGCTGTAAAAAAACACAAAGATGTATTATCGTCACTGCAACAAAAATTAAAACCAAAAGACCAATTGGGTAGAGAATGGACAAAAAATGTTACTAAATTAGAAGATCAGCTCAACGATCTTTTTAAATAGAACCTATTTTTTATTGCTTCTTACGTCCACTTTCTGTTTTCTTACACGTACTATATTCTTTCATAGAAGCTAGGGAAATTTATTGATTTTTTTTGATACATTTGTTGATAGTTGACACAATAGATTTAGTGTCTTAAGATGAATTTTGCCACTAAATAACATGATAAGTTTATAAGAAGTGGTAGGCAGGAAAGAAATAACGTAAGGTATGCGGTGTCCGTATTGCGGCAGGAAAGAGACAGAGGTTGTAGAGACACGAGATAGCGATGATCTAGAAACAATTCGACGACGAAGAGCCTGTCTTTCTTGTGATAAGCGCTTTACAACATACGAACGAGTAGAAAACATAAATCTTATTGTTATAAAAAAAGATAAGAAGCGGGAGCAGTTCAGTAGAGACAAGTTAAAAAGTGGTATTTTAAAGGCATGTGAAAAAACAACCGTTCCAGTTGAAGAAGTAGAAAAAATTGTTATTAGTATTGAGCGGGAGCTACGCTCTGAAATTGGCGTTGAGGTAGAAAGTAAAAAAATAGGTCAGATGGTGGCAAATCGATTAAAAAAACTAGACAAAGTGGCATATATTCGCTTTGCAAGTGTTTTTAAACGGTTTGTAGATATAGAGGATTTTGAAAAAGAAGTACAGCGATTAATAAAATGATATGTCAGTTTCATCCTGAGTAAAGCGAAGGATTCCATTAAGCCAGAAAAGATTCTTCGTTAGCATTAAAAATAATAAAAAAAATGAACCTTACAGGAATTCGACAAAAAGTATTTTTAGATAGATACGCTTTAAAAGACAAACAAGGTGCTCCGATTGAACAAACTCCTGAAGAAATGTGGCGACGCGTTGCAAAAGGAATTGCCAGCGTTGAAAAAACAAAAGAAAAACGCTTATTTTGGGAGGATAAGTTTTATTCTGCAATGGAAGATTTTAAATTTGTTCCAGGAGGGCGGGTGTTGGCTGGTGCTGGTACTGGATATGCGGTAACCTATTACAATTGTTTTGTAATTCCTTCTCCGCCTGATTCACGGGATGGCATTATGGATAATCTCAAAGCCATGATCGAAATTATGGCGCGTGGCGGCGGCGTAGGAGTAAATATTTCGTCCTTAAGACCTCGGGGCGCACGTGTTCGCAAAGTCAATGGATTTTCTTCTGGTCCGTGCAACTGGGCAGAAATGTATTCGCTCGCAACCCACGATATTATTCAGCAGGGCGGGAGCCGGCGAGGCGCTTTAATGTTGATGCTGTGGGATTGGCATCCAGATATTGAAGAATTTATTACCGTTAAACAAGATCTGTCTCGTATTAACGGGGCCAATCTTTCGGTGTGCGCTTCTGATTCCTTTATGAAAGCAGTGAAAAATGACGAGAATTGGGATTTGGTATTTCCCGATATTGATGACCCGCAGTATGACGAAAAATGGGATGGCATTTTGGACCATTGGAAAAAACTGGGGAAAAAAGTTATTGTGTATAAAACAGTAAAGGCACGCCACCTCTGGAATCTTATTTGTGAAGCTGCGTGGCGTTCTGCAGAACCAGGGTTGGTATTTATGGAGCGTTACAACAAATGGTATAACAATTGGTATTGGAATACGATTAACTGTGTAAATCCTTGTGGAGAAGAGGGACTTCCAGCATGGGGAGTATGCAATTTGGCCTCTCTTAATTTGTCTGCGTTTGTAAAAGCCGTGCCTGCCGGCAGGCAGGGATACTCAGTAGATACGGCAGGAGAAATGGATTACGATAGGCTCGCCGAACACGCAAGGATAGCGGTTCGTTTTCAAGATAATGTGGTTGACGCGGATCAGTATGTCTATCCTGAGATTGAAGATATGCAGCTTCGTGGAGAGCGACGAATTGGGTTGGGTACACTTGGGTTGGCAGATGCGTTGATTAAAATGCATCTTCGATATGGGTCAGAGGAAAGTTTAAAAGTAGTTGATAAAATCTACCAAACAATTCGAGACGCCGCATACGATGAATCAGTAGATATTGCAAAGGAAAAAGGTCCTTTCCCAAAAATTGACATCGATAAGCATCTCCAAGGTCACTTTATCAAGCAGTTGCCAGAAACAATTACCAAAAAATTGAAAAAATACGGCGTTCGAAACTCAGTGCTGTTACAAGCAGCTCCGACTGGCACAACCAGTTTGTTGTCTGCGGCATCTTCAGGTATTGAGCCAGTGTACGAATTTGAATTTATTCGAAAATCTCGACTTGGGGAAGATATTTTGTATCATCCTTTATACGAAGAATGGAAAAAAATGCATCCTACCGAAAAGAGAGCAGATTATTTTGTTGCGGCTAATGATTTAACGCCAGAAGATCATGTGCGTATTCAAGCAACGGTGCAAAAATATGTAGATGCTTCTATTTCAAAAACAGTAAATGCTCCTAAAAATCACTCAGTTGAAGATGTCAATACATTATATATGTTAGCCTACGATTTAGGGTGCAAAGGAATTACGTACATGCGGGAAGGTTCTCGTATGGGTGTTTTGGAAAGAATTGATCCAAAGAAAAAAGAAAAACAAAAAGAAGACGTAAAACCAATAATACCAGTAACCCCAATTATTCCGCGACCAATTATGGTTGAGGGAGTTACGTATAAAACGCAAAGTCCAATCGGCAATACGTATGTCACGATCAACCACGATAAGAATGGCCAGCCATTTGAAGTATTTATTAACATTGGCAAATCAGGATCTGATGTGGCAGCAATGGCAGATGCACTAGGAATTATGGTCTCAACAATCTTGCGGCTTAATAGTCCAGTGCCTCCTATGGAGCGTATGAAACAGATCGTTGCAGAGCTTACCGGTATTGGGGGATCTCGTAGTGTTGGATTTGGAGAAAATAGAGTACGATCGTTGCCTGATGCAGTTGCAAAAGTGCTCTCCAAACATTTTGCATTTCGAGTGAATGGTCATGTAGAAGATAAACGGCAATTGCCTTTAGAAGAAATAGGCAATGGGGCAAAACAGACAATAACCAATGGACAAACAAATGGACTTTCTGTTTCAAATGGTGCACATACTGAAGGTCAAAGTGCTCAGCAGCTTGCGCTCCAGACATCAGCCTCTATGCCAACCACCACCAGTTTGTTTGACCTATGTCCTGAATGTGGCAGTGGAAGTTTAGCCTACGAAGAAGGGTGTCAGAAATGTTATAGTTGCGGATATTCCGCATGTTAACCAGTGTATGGGTAAACACCGTGTAATTCGGTGGAAGTGCCGCTACTGTTCACCCCGCTAAGCGGGGTAAATCCAGAAAACCATACACTTGATATATACCCCGAGCCCATGGGATGTACCAGACGGTATGTCCCAGGGCGATGCACCTAAGCGGTGCGTCGCAGGGACTTTTCGACAATATATTATTTTATTGTTGCTAAACCCTCTCGGAAGAGAGGTTTTTTTATGGGATTAAAAATTTATACAAGAACTGGAGATACAGGTGAAACATCCCTATTTGGTGGAAAACGGGTACTGAAAAGTTCATTGCGCGTACATGCGTATGGCACCGTTGATGAATTGAATTCTATGATAGGGGTTGCTATCGCAGAAATTCAAAATTCCCCTCTTCGCTCTTCGAGCTTTGCGGGGCAAGCAAAATTTCAGATTCAAAATCACAAAGCTAAAATTAAAAATGAACTCGGAAAAATACAACATGATTTATTATTGATCGGTTCAACTCTTGCGTCTCCTCATACAAAATACCACATACAAATTACTACATACTTTTTGCAAAGAGTGGAAGAATGTGAGCATTTTATTGATGATTTAACCAAAGAATTACCAGAGCTTCGCAATTTTATTCTTCCAGGTGGTGAAAAGAAAGGAGCACTGCTGCATATGGCTCGAACCGTTTGCAGACGAGCAGAGCGATTGGTGGTTGAATTGGCACATAAAGAAAGCGTTCCGCCAGAAATCATCACGTATATAAATCGGCTCTCAGATCTTTTATTTACCATGGCACGATTTGTCAATTATCACGAAAATCAAATAGAAACAAAATGGGTGAAACCTGTGTGATTCAGGTACTGTGCCGCAACTGTCCTCCTTCGTTCTGCAGAGCAGAACTACGGAGGATCCTACGAAGCTTTAAGCGAAGTAGGATATAGTCAGATCCCCCAAGGCTTCCGAGCAGAAGTGTGAAAGGAACTCTCGGCCTTCCTTCGCCCATCCTTCGCTAAAGCTACGGATGGAAAGTAAGCTTCGGAAAGGCAAGGGAGTTTTTTTATGCATCGGAGTCGAAGGATTATGAAAAAAGTTATTGTTGCGTGGAGTGGAGGAAAAGATAGTTGTTTTGCCGCATATAAAGCGCTATTGCAAGGATACAAACTTAAATATCTTGTTAACACGGTGTCTGTTGAGTTTAATCGAGTTGGTCTTCATGGTGTAGCGGCTGAGCTTATAAAGCAACAAGCACAACTCATTGGGGTTCCGCTTTTTCAGAAAGCAGTAAGAGGAGTAACATATGCAGAAGAATTCAAACGACAGCTAGCTTATAAGAGGAAAGTTGTAGATGGTGTTGTCTTTGGCGATATTTATCTTGAGCAATGCCGCAGTCGCAACGAAAGAATCTGTAAAGAACTAAATCTTTTACTCATAGAGCCGTTATGGGGAAGGACATCAGCAGATATCTTAAGAGATTTTATCCGATCTGGTTTTGAGGCATATGTGGTAAGCACGCAAGGCAATCTTTTGGGAAAAGAGTGGGTTGGTAGAAAACTTGATTATGCTTTTCTTTCGGACATACAAAAACTTCCTACTATCGATATCTGCGGGGAAAACGGAGAATATCATACGTTTGTGACTAATGGCCCCTTTTTTAAAAAGAAAATTATGATTAGAAAAACTGACAAAATATTTCGAAATGACTATTGGTTTTTGGATATTCAGGATTACAAACTTGTTGATAAACAAAAGGGAGTTTTTTATGAATAACATAGAAGCGCGACCAGCTATGAAAAGTCACGCAGACCAACTTACGGGGCGCTTCGGTCCTTCCATGACCGATACGTTAACATATAGAAATGATTTTAAAAAGATAGATCAACTCCATAAAGAATTTAATCTAACTTTAGGCGCGCGTGATAAAAAAGACATAACCCGTTCCTACGATCCAGTATTACCTCGGGCTAAGTACGAAAAACTTGCTACACCTGGGCAAAAAGAAAAATTCAAAAAATACGAAGTGTTTCAGATGCAAACCAATCTGCGTGAACGCTACCATGCAGCAAAAAGCGCAGTGACCTATACGATAGACGAGTATGGCAATGTATATAACGAGTTGTTTCCAGACGAACCATTTGACGCAGTCCTAAAGCGAGGCCTTGAATACCGCAGGGAAATTGGCTCCTTAGAATTAGACCGTGAAGAGAGCGAGCTTATTGGTTGGACACATATCAAAACAAAGCTGGCAGATCCCAATATTCCTTTGGGCGCAAAATGTATTTCCATTTCAGGTCCTGGTATTGTTGCAGACACGTCGTACAAAGATAACTTTGTTGATATATTTGAGTCTGCAAAGGCTTCTAACACAGGGAAACGGGTCATTAAAATGACGAGGTATGCGTCTGGTATGACATACGGCCAGTACTGGGACAAAGCGCTGCTGTTAAACCCTTCCTATTTTGAAGGAATTTCTGGTTCAATTGACGCGTGGTTTTTAAGAAATCCAATGTATATTGATCCAACACTTGATGCCAGAAGTCCTGAGGAACTGTTTGATGAAGTATTTACCAAGCGTAAAGATGCTCTCAAAGAAGATGATTTTCAAGACATTTACAAAGCCTGTTTGCCGTTGATTCTGTATTATGTTGATGTATTATGTAGTGAACCCTTTGATCCGCAAGCAATTAAAATCGCGTTTAACGCAATCTTGAAAAAAGGAGAT
The DNA here is from genome assembly GCA_964628435.1 of uncultured Gammaproteobacteria bacterium. Taxonomy (GTDB): domain Bacteria; phylum Patescibacteriota; class Microgenomatia; order Levybacterales; family UBA12049; genus CAZVON01. Next base: position 2,409 of record CAZVON010000017.1, on the reverse strand, counting down.
TTGACAAGAGACAGTATACAATGGGAACGAGAAAACAGAGTTAATGTCAGTGCAAATGCGTCTTATGTATTCAGACGCGGGATTATTTTTAATAGTGTCCAACAAGAGGCAGCGTTTTTAGGAAGACAGCATATCGAAACAGTAGATGTTGGCTGTGGATCATCTGGAGGATTTATTTTGGAGGGAACGATGACTCAAGAAATAAATCCGAGTATGAACCTTATGGTACCGTTTTTATCCAATAGTGTTGGAAAATTTTCTTTTGAACCCATTGAAGATGTACAAACATACCCTCTTGGACAGGATAAACATGGATCGCTAAAGTTTAAATGTCCTAAAGAGAAATGCAAAGGAATCAACAGAAGACCTTTTGGAAAATTGCTTAAGTTTTGCCAGCATTGCTTAGAAGAACTTCCAAGATGCGCATGAAAAAAGACGAACAAGAACCTAAAGAAAAAGATGATTATTATATCGATGAAAATGGGTACGTGGTAATGACTGAATCATTTCTAAAACAGCGGGGATTTTGTTGCGAAAGTGGTTGCAGACACTGTCCATATAAGGAAATCAATAAAGGTGAGCAATAGGACAATTTAGGTTCAGAAGAGTTATAATTGTGTTTGTTGTTACTGTTGTTTCATGCTATCATAAATATATGGATGATCAACAACAAAATCAGCAACTAGGGTCAGTACAAAATAACGTACCTGTTCAAAATTCTCAAAGTGGAGTTTCTCAACAACAGTCGGCGGATATATCGTTGCCGCAAGCTTCAGTTGGCAGTATTCATAAAGAACAAGAACTTGCAGGGAGTACTCATTCGGAGGTGGCGCAACCTGCAGAGAAAGAACCAGTATTAGCTCCTGAGGTAAAAGAAGCAGGAGTGGAGGCAATTTCAGAAGCGCCGCAACTGACCTTGGAAGACAAAAAAGCAGGGATTGAGCCCGCAAAAGAATCAGTACCTGTCCCAACGCAGCCAAGTGGCGCAGTGAAACTGCCGCCAATCACGCAAGAAGAAGCAGTGCACGTGCTTAAAAACAGAAGTTTTCATAAAGCAAAAAAAGCAATTGTGTGGTTAGCAACTTTGTTTTTGAGGCAGGTACAACGAAGCAAGTTAGAAGGTGATTAGTATGTTTACTGATCCATCTATTGATAGTGTTACAACCTTTTTGGTGTCTCTTTTTATTGGGCTTGTCGCTGCGGTGATATTAGTGGTTGGATTCTACTACATAGGGTATATGCTGTTTTTGTGGATTAAACATAGACGACGAGAGCATGAGTCACTTCATTCAGTGCTTTTGCAAGTTGCTGTTTCTCGAGATAATGAAATTAAAATTGACGCGGCAGAGCAAATGCTTGGGAGTCTTGCTTCGCTTCGAAAAAGCGGACGCTTTGCTTTTTTAAAGCCCCAACCGCATATTTCTTTTGAAATTGTTGGGCTTCCTGGAGATATTCGTTTTTTTATCCACGTTTCCAATAAACTGCGCGATTTGGTAGAAAAACAAATTAATGGCGCATATCCTGATGCGGAAATTACTGTGGTAGATGATAAAGCATCAGATGCGAAATCTTTTATGGTTGGAAACGAGTACAATATTTTTTCCAAAGAAGGAAAAGTCGCATTTGCCTCTTTACGTTTAAAAGGCGCTGCTTATTTACCTATCAAGGTCTATAAAGACTTACCAGTTGATCCATTGTCTTCCATTACTTCAGTTCTTGCGAAAATGACCGAAGGAGAAGGAGCGGCGATTCAAATATTAGCAAGTCCTGCGGGTTCTACATGGAAAAAAGCGGGAAAAGCATATATTGCCAAAACCAAAAAAAACGAAGCAAATCCAGAAACCGCAAAATATTCTGCTGATGCAAAGGAGTTAGAGGGGGTAGAAAATAAAATTAGCAAACCCGGGTTTGATGTGGTGATTCGCATTGTGGTCTCCTCAACCTCTACTGAGGCTGCAGAAGCTCATTTGAATAATATTACCACCGCATTTAGTCAGTTTAGTGGGTTAAATTCTTTTACCAAAAACAAGCATTTTTTCAAAAATACGTTTGTGACTGATTTTATCTATCGCTATATGCCTATGCGTGGGCAAACATCAGTGTTATCAAGCGAAGAGTTAGCTACTATGTTTCATTTACCCAATAAAAGTATTACCACTCCAAATATAAATTGGATGACCGCAAAGCGAGCGCCTGCCTCGGCAAAAATCCCAGAAAGCGGTTTGTACTTGGGAAAAAGCAAGTATCGAGGGCTTAGCAAACCAGTCTATATGAATTTAGATGATCGGAGGCGCCACATGTACATTATTGGAAAAACAGGGGTAGGAAAATCTGAGTTTTTAAAAAGTATGATTATGCAGGATATTAAGGCAGGACATGGATTAGCAGTTATTGACCCGCATGGTGATT
>CAZVON010000016.1:21392-24133 GCA_964628435.1 uncultured Gammaproteobacteria bacterium | reverse complement strand
GTTTTTATGTCGTACGGAGTACTCATGTGGTTGGCGGACATAAAAAGATGGGCAAAGATTGTTCACCACTTCTTAAAAAATGGTGGCATGTTTTACATTGTTGAAATCCATCCTTTTACCAATGTTTTAAGTCATGATTTTAAAATCTATTACAATTACTTTGAAAAAGGGCCATACCAAGATGATTCTTCAGGTACGTATACCGATTGGAGCGCGAAGGTAAAAGGTGTTACCTATGAATGGAGCTATACGTTAAGCGGTGTGATAAATGCTATTTTGCAAGAAGGATTAAAAATAGAATATATCCACGAGTTCCCTTTTACCATGTATGATCAATTTCCAGGATTTATGAAGAAAAACAACAACGGCTACTATGTGTTAAAAAACAAAACAATTCAAATTCCCCTTTTATTTTCTCTCAAAGCTATTAAATAATGCTGGTCGTCCCATAGTTTGATCTTTGCGAATCATTTTGCTACAATACATTTCGCAATCGAAATACCTTCTAAGTAAAAGCTATTTGGTAGTTGTTTCTATTGATTTAGCACATTAACACATTGTTGCGCAAAAAAACCAGTTCTGAAACAAGGAGATAGGCCATGATACACACGGCAGCAGTTCACTGTTCCCTTTCTAGCCCTTCTGACCGGCAAAAGGTCATTACCGAGGTTCTGTCGGCAAACTGTGTCGAAGCAATAGTAGGAGAGCCAGATTCTGCTTTCATTGGCATATTATTGCGAGCAATAGACAGAGAGGTTATTTTAGAGGTGCTGGATCAGCTTTATTCACACGCTAGCGTCACGGATCTATCTGTTGACTTTACAGGAGGTAGTTCATGGACAATAGTGGGTTTTCCTAAAAAGCGAAGAAAAGTAGGAAAACTTCAGGACTCAACGAAAAAGGAGAAGACACATGCCTAGCATTCGTATAACAGCAGTCCAGTCGGTTTACGACGCAATGTCTGACAAAGACGCAATGTTTCTTAACGAAGACTTGCGTAAAATAGTAGCCGATGTGCTGCACGTGAACCCAGGCGACATCGAGGTCTACTGGCAACCCATCAGCCGTGGCCGCGCGCTCAATACGCCGGACTTTAACCTGGATATCCAGTTTTCAACAAACCCTCCTAACCCTGAGGGTGTGTCGATCGACGGGGATAATCCACTGAGGAGGCTAGAAGCGTTGATCGATGCCATTGCTGGGTGCCTGCAGCTAGTTCTTGCGCCAGGAACAGAATATGGCATCTGGCCATTTGCGAGCCAAGTTGCTCTCTATGGCTTTGGTCGGGTTCCACAACAAGGATCCGCTGCAACTGAATAGTTCCGCTTGAGCGGAACGTGTGCGTAGGGGCACTGTGAGTCATATCGCGGTGCCCTTTTTAGTTTAATCGTGTTATTTTATGTAGTGGCGAAGCAGGTCTAAAAACTTTCCGTAATTGTTATAGTACATGTAGATGTTAACCGCGATAAGACCTGGGAAAATGAGTGCCTTTTCTACAAATCCGCCGGTTTTAATTCTTAGGAATTTGAGCGGCGGGATGCCAAAGCGGATAGGAATGGGAAATAACCACGGTACCCCATCCTTAGTAAAGGTATCCATAACAAGGTGAGAAAAAAATCCAATCATAAATGCCCACCATACAATAGTAATATCAACCAACAAAACCGAACTGATGGTCTCAAGGAGATACTTAGATCCCCAGCCAAATACGAGTAAACCCAGTAGTGAGTGGGATAAAAATCGATGTCCTCCAAAAAGTGGAGTTACCAGCTTTCCAATTACTGTTCCCGCAGGTATTTTTCTCCATAAGTCTGCTGTAGACTGGTCTATGTCTGGAGCAAGGCCGCCAATCATGTTTGCGCTAAACGCAACAATACCAGTAGCTAGAGAAAATTGTTGTAGCGGTTGGGTGATAATAATAAAGCCCAGCGCGGTAAAGGCGGCCAAATCATGGGTTCTTCCAGTTATAGCTAATATTCTAACATAGATAATTTACCCGTGGGAAAAATAATTTAGAGTGTCAATCATTACCATTATATTTACAAATGTATTGACAAAAGGATGATTAATATATCTGGTGCTAAGATCAGACGTTCTGCAGCAGAATAGTATAATGGTGTAATGAAATTGACTGCCTTGTTATGCCGTTTTTCAATTGTTGCGTTTTTGTTATTTCTCATAATTGGTTTTGGAACATATTTAAGGCTTCATAATCTTTCTCCTTTCAAATTTTATCCAGACTCGTATCAAAGTCTTATTGTTGCTGAGAATATTAAAAATTACCACAGCGTGTTAGGTTTTTTGGGTGCAAACGGAATGCTTTATCCTGACTATTTTGCGTGGACGCGGCCCGGTTTCCCACTCCTGATTCATTTTTTAACTCTGTTTGGGTTTGATCCTACTTTTTCTGCTTCGACGATTGCTTTTGCAGCTGGTGTTTTGGCGATTCCTTGCGCGTTTTTGCTTATCCGTTCTGTTTTTAACTCACAGTACATTGGATTGATAGGATCATTTCTTCTTGCTCTTTCTTTTTACCACACTGTGTGGAGCGGATTTATTATGACCGAAACAACCGGTGTACTTGTCGTATTGTTATTTTTATTGAGTTTTTTTACGTTTCTTAAAAAAACTTCCATTGTGTCAAGTTGTATGGCAGGAATATTGTTTGCCTGCGCTGTTTTAGTGCGCTATGAGTATTTCCTAATGATTGTTCCGACAAGCATTTTTCTTAAAAAAAAGAA
>CAZVON010000016.1:1980-21382 GCA_964628435.1 uncultured Gammaproteobacteria bacterium | reverse complement strand
TTAAACAACAGGTATTTTTTTACCTTTGGGTTTTCTTGCCGTTGGGAATAGCAATAGTCACTTTATTCCCTCTTGATTCACTCGCGTTTGTTATGGTCTCTCAATTAAAAGAAATTATTATGTTAATTGGATTATTAATTATACTGATAACTGCAATTTTGGTTCTCAAACGTTTTTTAAATAATAAATGGAACTTGTTTTTGCCAAAACTTCTTCAAAAATTAATAGTGGTTGCGCTGTGGGTACTCGTCATGTACCTATATTTGCAATCCTGGTATCCAGACATATTTTTTCTGTTAGATTACCATTTTTTTGCATTAAGAACATTTGTTACGAATGAGTTTTTAATAACAATAAGTGCCCTTGTAGGGGTAACTTTTCATGGTAATAACCGACAGCAAAAACCCGTTTTTTACTTTACATTTCTTGCTATTGCTATTCTTGGGTTAGTATATTTTTTTGTAAATCATGCAATGGACCGATATGTAACGCATCTCATCCCTTTTTTTCTGCTAGTGGCAAGTTATGGGCTTTACATCATGGCTAAAATGATGCAACGTGCTATCTTAAAATACCCCAATTCCAAGTTTTTGTTATGGGCTATTTTTATAATCCCGATAATATCACTTATAGTATTACAGTCAGTCACTTCATTAAAGGGAATTAGGGAATGGGGAATGGGCGGTTGGCATACGGAAAGTTATGAAGAATTAGCAGCAAATAGTATTAAAAGTAAAGTCAAGAACACAAAAAATATACTTATCGTGTCGTTTCCAGAACCATATTATTATTTTTCTAAATATTCCACATACAGTATTACCGATGTGTATCCTTTTGTTTATATAGACAAGAAGCTAGATAATAACCAAGTCACCATTATTCAAGACATGGGTATGTATGACCAGTTTCCTGCTTTTTCTACGTTTTTGTCAGACCACTTGAAAGACAAGATTGTTACCTTTTTTTGGGTACATGCCCCTTATCGTTATGCTGACCGGGTAGAAAAGGAAAAGTTTCCGGTTACTGTATATGCTACTTCCCTTTTTGAATTAAAGGAAAGAATCAGAACCTCATCTTTGTAAATCTTATATCAAGTCGCTATAGGTTATTGTCAAGTCATTTTTTCTGTGTTATGATAAACCTCTTCTTACGTTAGGTGGTCTTATCGTTACATGTATCTATTATCTGCACTTAATGAGGATATGTATCAATGAAGCTGATTGTTCAAATACCCTGTTATAACGAAGAAAAAACACTGCCACTTGTTCTTAGTTCTATTCCAAAAGATATTGACGGGGTACATAGTATCGAAACTCTCGTAATTGACGATGGTTCAACAGATAAAACAGTAGAAATTGCAAAGCGACTTGGGGTAGATCATATTCTTGTTCACCAGCATAACAAAGGGTTAGCGCACGCGTTTTCAAATGGCATGAATGAAGCTTTACGCTTGGGCGCAGATATTATTGTCAATACGGATGCCGATAATCAATATCCGCAAAAAGATATTCCTAAACTTATTGCTCCAATACTGCGGGGAGAAGCAGATATTGTAATTGGAGATCGGCAAACTTCTACCATTGCTCACTTCTCAAAAATTAAAAAAGGGCTTCAGCGTCTTGGTTCAGCCACCGTGCGATTTTTTTCTGGAACAAAAGTACCTGATGCGGTGTCTGGATTTCGCGCGTATTCAAAAAATGCCGCTTTACATATGAACATTGTTACTGATTTTTCGTATGCGATTGAAACCATTATTCAAGCAAAATATAAACGATTGGGAATAGCTAGTATAAAAGTAAAAACCAATCCCCCTACACGTCATTCGCGATTATTTAAAAGTACTTTTCAACATATTCGTCTAAGTACTACTACAATTTTGCGAATTTACACCATGTACCAGCCATTCAAAGTATTTTTTGCAGTTGGCGCGGTACTATTCTTGCTTGGATTTATTTTGGGAGTTCGTTTTTTGTTTTATTTTTTAGCGGGTCAAGGTTCAGGCCACATACAGTCGTTGATTTTCTCCGCAGTTTTAATGCTTATTGGATTTCAAACCCTTATGACTGGTCTTGTCGCAGATCTTATTGGTATCAATAGAAAATTACTTGAGAATGGTCTTGCGCGAATAAAGCAATTAGAACTCCATGGAAAAAAAGACATGGAAGAAAAGAAAATACCCATATCTGTCTATTCAGCTTTAAAAAATTAAGTACGTGTTTCTATGAACTTATTATTTATTACCAGAAAGTACCCTCCAATGATTGGAGGTATGGAACAAGTGAGCTTTTCCCTAGCACAAGAGTTTAGAAAGACTGTTGCAACAACTCTTATTACATGGGGGAAATCGCAAAAATATTTGCCTTACTTCATTTTATTCATGATGCTTAGGGCATTGTTTGTAATTCCGAAAAAGAAAATTAATCACCTTCATATTGGAGACGCGTTGTTATCGCCATTTGGATTGTTGCTCAGGTATATTTTTGGTATTAAAGCAACAATTACGGTTCATGGTTTGGATATTATTTTTGACTTTCCCGGCTATCAATTGCTTGTCCCTTGGTGTGTTGGGCAATTTGACAAAGTGATTTGTATTAGTAATGCAACACGGACCGAATGTATTAAGCGGGGTATTGCCCCACATAAATGCGTGGTAATTCCATGGGGAGTATATGGAGAAAAGTTTGTTACGGACGCTTCCAGAAAAGATTTAGAAGAAATTGTAGGAGAAAAATTGAGTGGTAAAAAAATATTACTGACTGTTGGGCGTTTAGTAAAAAGAAAGGGGGTATTATGGTTTATCACCCATATTATTCCCACATTAGACAAGAACGTTGTCTACGTAATAATTGGTGAGGGCGCTCAGAGAGATCAGATAGAACAGACAATTAAACAACTACATCTACAACAGCAAGTATTTCTGCTAGGAAAAGTCACGCAGGAAAACCTCAGAATAGCGTATAACACAGCCGACTTATTTATTATGCCCAACATTAAAGATACCAAAAGTATTGAAGGATTTGGCGTGGTTGCATTAGAAGCATCGTCGACTGGTTTGTGGGTTCTTGCTTCAAATATTGAAGGAATTTCGGATGCAATTGTTGAAAACAGAAATGGACTTCTTGTCGAATCATCTAACCTCACTGCCTGGTTGACTCAACTAACAAAAACACTGTCTCATAAAAAAAATGTAAGAGAAGACGTTAAACAGTGGACAAAATCTCACTTTAGTTGGGAAAAAGTAGCTAAAAATTATCTGAAAGAATTTCAAAACTGATTTTGTATGAAAATAGCAATTCTTTACCCTCATCTTACTGGTCCATATGGAGGAGAACGATTATTGATAAATCTTGTAAAAGAACTCACGAAAATCGGTAACGGCGTAACCGTATATACCCATAAAATTCATCCATCGGCAAAAACCATTTCCCAAGGGATACCGATTATTGAAGGAATGTACCCACCTATTCAAAACCATGATCTTTCTAGTTTTCTTGACCTTGTTTTCATGCCATTACTTCTTCGAAAAGTGAATACTGATATTGATCTGTTGATTTCAATTGGTTGGCAATCTGGTTTCGGAGCTTTTTGGTATAAAAAAGTTTCCGGAAATAAGAAACACAAAACTGTTTACTACTGTTTAGAGCCTCCTCGTATTGCGCATGATCTAAAAAATAACGCGCTAAAAAAAGTAAACCTCTTTAAAAAAATTTTTCAATTTCCAGTAACATCTATTATTCAGTTGATTGATAAGATTTCTGTTGGTTCGTTTGATCATATTATAAGCATCAGCGATTGGACACACGACCAGATAAAAAATATCTATCAGAAAGAATCTACAATCATTTATCCAGGTATTGAAACATCTCGATTTAACGATTTATCAAAAAAACAGGCTCGTGAAATTCTCGGAATTCCACGTGGTCAACACATGTTTATATCGGTATCAAAATTGCATCATAGGAAACGACTCGACCTAGCTATTAATGTTTTTCAAGAAAAACAAGACTCATATTCAATGTTTTATATTATCGGAGACGGCCCGGATAAAGAAATGGTTAAGGAAGCAATTAAAAACACATCACTTTCAAATATTAAACTTCTTGGGCAGCTTACTGATTACGAGGTAGCGTTATATATGAAAGCAGCTGATTTCTTTATATTTACAGCTCAGGATGAACCATTCGGAATCGCGCCATTGGAAGCAAAGTACGCGGGTTGTACGATAATTCCCAAAGATACGAGCCACTCGGTTTATAATTGGACAACGGTAGCACAAAAGCAGCAGGATTTATTTAAAAAAATCATGTATGAGACTTAATGTGAAGTCTTTATTGGTATTCATGCCAGTATTTATTATTTTTTTTATTGCGTATTCCTTTCTGGCTGCTTTTTCGCCGCATAAATTTACTTCGCCCGATGAAAATATTAATTTGTTTTTTATACAACATTACGCAAAAACAGGGACATTACGCTACTATGAACCGCTTAATGAGCTTACATTCGGATTTACTAGGCCAAGAAATACGTCTTCAGTTAATAATTATGTTGCGCCGAGTGGGTTTACAGGATTATACATATTTTATGGAACTATTGGCGTGATTCTTCCTGCGATCATTCCGTACATTACTCCACTGATTTCTTTAATAGGAGGGTTATTTATGTATAGTATCAGTTCTGTTATTTTTGACAAAAAAACTGGTTTGTTATCAGTTTTTCTCCTTTTCACATTACCTCCATTTTGGTACTGGAGTAGTATTACTCTTTTTAATAATGCGCCAGCCAGCGTTTTTTTAGTAGGAAGTATCGCATTTTTTCTTCTTGCCATCAAAACAGGGAATCCTGCCTACTATCTTGCGTTGGGTGGAACTCTTGGGCTTAATCATTTTTTTCGATTCACGGATGTTATGTATGGAATTCCATTTGTTTTTTTGATTTTTAGATTTAGAAAAATTATCCGTTACACATATCTTTTACTTTCAATTCTTATGTATTGTATAGTTCTGTTGCCGCTTTTTATCATAAACAAGCAACTTTTTGGTAGTTTTTTAGCTTTTGGTTACAATGTACACACTTCTTTTGAAACCAGCACCGTTCAAACAAGTTCTTTTATTGACAAGATGACTTTTTTTCTTCTTCCTTCGGGATTTCATATAGACAATATTATAACCAATCTGGTTACATATATAGTTTTATATATTCCTCTTGTATTTCTTTTGGGCACTGTAGGACTTACTCAATACAAGCAGTTTTATTCTCAAGAATCCAAAGCATATATAACCTTTTTTTTATTACTCACGGTCTGGATTCTTATTTATTATGGAAGCGGTATTTTTTGGGGACTTGAAAGTTTTACCATGGATTCATCGTATATTCGCTATTTCCTGCCGATTTATATATTAATTATCCCTATCGCGTCACATTTTCTTTTTTCTCTTCCCAAAAAAATCTCAGCTATGTTAATCACTGTAATTATTACAAGTTCTGTTCTACACGTTACTCTGCAAAGGAATGGGTTAGTCGACATGTATACAAAACGGGTTGCCTTGCTAGCGCAGAGTACAGAAATCGAAAAGCACATCGATACATCTGGGGTAGTCGTTACAACGCTTTCAGATAAATTTTTATTCCCAAATAGAAAAGTTATTTTCTATGGGCCAATTTATAATCAGGTATTCCCAAATAAAAATATTTTTCAGTATGAGCGGCTTTTTTTAATAATTTCAAATTTGTCAAGTAATAATATACCTGTATACGTATTCAATGATAGAAAAGACTTAGAAATTGACAAACTCAATACATTTCTTTACAAACAATCCTTGAAGCTTGAAGAAAGCAAATACATAGAGCATTTATATAAAACCGTTTTAGTCAGAAACAAGCTGTTATGAAACAAAAGCCGTTATTAACTGCCATAATTATTCTTAACTGGAATAGATTGTCGTACACAAAAACCTGTATAGATTCGTTGTTACACATAGAAAATGCTTTCTACAAAATAATTGTTATTGATAATGGTTCGGTAAGAGATGATTGTTCTACCCTTCATAAAAAGTACAATGGTACGATTGAAGTGTATCGATTACCTCGTAATATTGGGTTTACAGGAGGGTGTAACTTTGGTATTTCTCGGGCCAAGAAATATAATCCTGATTTTTACTTGTTATTAAATAACGATACTGAAGTTGACCCACAGTTTCTTTCTATTCTTACTCAAACAGCATGTTTGCAAAAACGCATAGGCATTGTTGGCCCGTTGATATACGACTACTACGATAAAAAAAAATTGATTTTTTCAGGAGGAAGCATTAACTGGTTACTCGGTAAACCTTATCATGACACTACTTTGTTTAGGACGAATAAAACAGTTGATTTTGTAACTGGTTGTTGTTTGTTAGTCAAAAAAGAAGTAGTCCAACACATTGGAGTATTAGACGACAGATTTTTCGCGTATTTTGAAGATGTATCTTATTGTTTAACTGCAAGAAGTGCAGGTTATGTTTGTGTTTGCGTGCCAAACGCTAAAGTTTTTCATCGAGAAACTGGTTCTTCGAGTAACAAAGCAGTATTAAATACATACCTTATAGCTCGAAACAGAATTCTTTTTGTCAATAATTACTTACCGTGGTTTTATAAAGGGTATTTTTTCTTTTTTAATATAGGTAAGCTGTTAGTCGTTTTGTTTTATTTTACTCTTACCCAACAAAAAGAAAGAGCATACGCTTTTTTCTACGGATATACCGATGGAATGCGCAATAGAGGAGGTATACCTCGACTATGAAGTCATCATTTTTTAAAGGAACTACTTATTTAACGATTTCAACTGCCATATTTATGGTATCTGGATATTTTTTAAATATATGGTTGGGAAGATATTTGGGGCCGGTAAACTATGGAGTTTATGGTGTGCTTATTTCTCTTATGAGTTTTATTAACATTACTCAAACTTCTGGGTTAACATTGACTGCTTCTAAGTTTATTGCGGAAAACGAAGAACAATCTGATGCTATTTTACTCACTGCCTTACGATTGCAAGTATTGTACAGCGTTATTATTACGGTTTCTTTTTTTCTGTTGGCTCAACCTATTTCGTTTCTTCTTCATGATGCAACGCTTGTTTCTTATTTACAATTAACTGCACTGATTTTTCCTTTATATGGGGTATACGGGCTGTATGTGGATTACTATAACGGACTTCATTTTTTTAAAAAGCAAGCAGTGTTAAATAGTATTTTTTCGTTCAGTAAACTAATTTGTGTAGTAAGCCTGACTTATTTTTTTCAGTTAAGAGGGGCATTGGTTGGTTTTATACTAGCGGCAGTTTTCCCATTACTTTATGGGTTTTATTTGCCTAAAAAAGTGAGTACGTTGTATTCTTCTTGGACTCTTGTTGTGTTTTCTTTGCCATTAATATGTTTTGCGTTTCTCTCTGCTTTGGCGCAAAGTATAGACTTATATTTTGTAAAATCATTGAGTTTGTCAAAAGAACTTCCAGGTTATTATACGGCAAATCAAAATATTTCACGCATTATTTTTTTTGGACTAAGCGCGTTTTCTGTTGTTGTGTTTCCGAGTATTTCAAGAAGTATGAAACACGACAAACCAAGTCAAACAAAAGACTTAATCGCAAATACTCTCAGGTATGTTTTGCTATTACTTGTTCCAATAACGTTGCTTATTTCCGCAACAAGCAAACAACTACTTATGCTTCTCTACGCAGGAACCTATACCCAAGGAGCGTCGTCTTTATCAATTCTCTCTGTAGGTATGGGATTTCTGACATTTTTCTCAGTTCTGGCGCATATACTCAATGGTGCTGGTTCGACCAAAAGTTCAGTGGGCATCGCAGCAATAAGCGTTGTGGTAATTGCTATTTTCTGTTGGTTTCTTATTCCTTCAGAAGGTATTGTGGGAGCCGCGATCAGTACCACAATCGGAGGCATACTCAGCGTACTAATGGCATCGATAGCGGTGTATCGTAAGTTTGCAAAATTTATCAGGCTACGCAGTATTCTTAAAATTGTAGTAGCTTCATTGTCTGTATATTTTTTAACATTTTTGATTTCAGTTCCAGTGTTTATTCTTCCTTTTTTATATGGTGTTCTTTTTACCGTATATTTTTTTCTTCTGTTTCTTTTAAAAGAAATAACGCCTGACGATTGGAAACGTATTCAACTGCTTATACCAAATAGAGTGTTTTCATAAAAAAATGAGTAAGATATTCACCCTTCAAAATATTTCGTTTGTGGTATTCTTATCTTTCGCCTGTGGCCTTGTTTTGTATATTCTTTTGTGTAACCTTGCGCCTTGGGGAATTACCATGTACTACACAAGCGATGGAGACAATAACAAAAATATTTCTCGCTTTACTCCTACCCATCGAATAACAACGACTCAGATAGATGGGAAAGAAATAATCAAACAAATTGAAGACTTAGTGTATTTTACCACAAAAATGCCATTTCATTTTGATACAGCAACAATAAAACTTACCTTTAAGAATCAAAATGCGAATCAAAAAATTTACTTGGGATTTCAAGATCAAGAAGAATGGCATTTCAACACACAACTTATTGATTACCCGGTTCTTAATTCACTTTCATGGAATACACTAGAAGACAATGTTGTGCTTTTTCAAAAACAGAAAAAGTTTCGTTCAGTTAAAGAATTTCTCAATGATCTCCCTCTTGGAGCGATTATCGCAACGGTAGATGTAGATGAGATATTAAATCATTCAACGTATCAAATCTCAAATTATACTCCTGCGCGATCAGATACAATCATCTCAAATTTACTACGAGGAGGACATATTTTGTACGCGTATGTTGAAAATGAGCCTTTTCGTTTCAACATCCAGACACAAGATCTTAATTGGTATGAGGGAAAAGATCCAGTTGTGATTCGAATATATAAAGGTGAAGATCTTGTACACGAGGCACGTAGAGAAGATGATGGGATTGCTGATTCGTCACGACGCGTGTTGGATCCTCGAGAGATTTCAATTCAAAATCCAGGACCAGAACTTCCAGAAAACGGAATATATAAAATAGTTATTAATGCCTCAGCAGATATAATCATTAATAAAATTTCAACAAACCTTCACAAAATAGTTTTTGCTGATCATATTTTTTTGGCATCGAACCATAAAGTCTACTCCCCTATCGCAACGGAAACGAAACCGACCATTCTTTTTACAAATGCCCAAAGTCTTCATGCAAAACCCTATCACTTGGATGCAGTTCAAACCATAATGGTTGGGGAAACCCCTATTCTTTTACAGAGACCAAACCATGAAGTAACGGTACCTCTTTCAGATGTGATTACGCAGGTTAGAATTCCCAAAAATGATATTTATATGCAAGCGCTCTTTGGGTATTTTGCTTTAGAAAATTCTCAGTTTTTTAATCCAACGCCATATTATACTTTCCCTGTAACAGGACAGTCAGATTTAGAATTTGTAGATTACGTTCTGGCGTCCTATAAACCATCAAAGACTCAACAAGATGGATGGCAGATAGCTGAGGTAACATTTGATATTTCAACAGGAATCATTCATAAGGGTATGTTAAACTGGATGATTAAAGCGCCTGGGTTAAAAGAACATAACAGGTCACTGCTTATTAAAAAAATTGAAGTGATCTTTCGTAAGAAACCAGTACGCAATACGTATGGGTAATTCAATAATCGAAACTATTTTCACCATTTTATTTGTTTGTGTGATTCCCGGTCTTATGGTTTCTTTTGTTTTTTTCCCTCGTAAAAAAATAGATGTCGTACAAAGAAGTACATTCTCATTTATGGGTTCTTTTATTATTGTTCCTCTTCTTGCCTTTTATGCACAGTTGATCGGCATACCCATTACCCTGCAGTCATTGCTCTTGGAGGTGCTTTTGTTTAACGAAATAATTGCTCTTATTCTCGTAATTGTCTATAGAGTAGTTCTGATTAATAAATCTAAATCGATTTACTATTACCACAAAGACACCTATAATTTAAGATCAGCTTTACCGTTACAACCATTACGACACATTTCCGCGATGAGCTTGGTTGTGAGAGATCTTTTTCAAATCTCCGTTGTTACATATCTTATGCTTTTTCTTGCAGAAGCGATCAAAAGTGGATTTGTTAGTTATTTTTTTAATCTGAATATTTTATTAGCAATTGTTATTATAAGTGGAGTTGGTATGGTAATAAGCCATACGCAAGAAAAGAAAAGTGCACCATTACTAGAACCTAAATCTTCCTGGCCCGCAGTCCGGATGTACGTTCGCGCGCTCAAAGATCCTTCAAAAAATAAACTCAATAAGAAAGAAGTTTGTTATATAAGTACAGCTAGTCTTATCGGAGGGCTTGTGGTGTACTATAAAACCAGTGAGCTCGGTGTCCTTTCAATTTTTATCGCTTGTATCACCAGCATAATTACCTATGTACTTACGTATATACTCTATACCACAAAAAAATAGCTAATAAGTAATTGGAGGATAACTTCAAGTATGCCGTAAGAAATTTCTTACGGCATACTATACAAACTTTGGGCTATGCCCTAAAAATATTTCGTCCAATAAAGTTAATGATCTGGACAAAAATATTTGTATTTCCAGAATTACCGTGTACCTTTATAGAGACATTGGCATTCTGGCTTCCTTTTACCAGTTGGACAGGACGGATAGAATGTCCGGGGGGTCCTGTATGGACATGATTTTTATCTCCATATCCCCATCCTGGCCGAGTATTTCCTGATGCTGCACCTGGTGTTACCAAAAGGGCAGCTACAAACAAGGCGAGAACAAACGAAATTTTAAGTCTCTTTCCCATTTAATCACCTCCTTTCATAAGTAAAAATCTCAACAGTTTTTTGGCCAAGCATGAGCATAGTGAATAAATGACGTTTTTATTAAGAGAAAGAACAAAGATGGATAAATGCGCGTTTTAGCATTGTGAAGTATCAAAAGAGATTTATTTATAACATCGCAGCAAAAATGAAGTCAAATTTTGTTCATATCTGGTGATTGTTTTGATTTGGCTGAGAATATAAGAAAAACTCATCATTTATTCTGATGGCAATTTCTTACAAAGACATATCTCTACAATAAGGATTGACAAGGTTATATATTTCGTCCATAGTTAAGTATAGGAATATCAGCAGGGATATTGACAAATACATTTACATATATATTGACAAATTTTTACTATTCTGTTATACTGAAGGTATGTTTGACCCTCGTTTTCATTTTACTCCCTCGATGGTTAATCAAATAGCACGTATAGAACGACTGTACGGCCAGCTCGCTTCGGAAAAACTCATTCCTTCTTTATCGCTTAAGCTCACGCAAGAAAATCAGATTCTCGCAACCCATTATTCTACAAGCATTGAAGGCAATCCGTTATCGCCTTATGACGTAACGAATATTGTGCTTGGAGATCAAATTCCTACTACAAAGTCGGAAAAAGAAGTAAGAAACTATTTTTTAGTTTTAAATCATATTTTTATTCTTGCTAAAAAAAGAGAGCCGATCACCTCCCAGCTTACAAAAGAGCTTCATCATGAGCTTATGAAAGGGATAGAGCAAAAGGATCTCGGAGAGTTTCGAGATGGTCCGGTTTTTGTTGGCCATAAAACAAAGTTAGAAGTTGTAGTCAAGCATAATCCGCCGTTTCACTCAAAAGCAGAAATAGAGCGATTTCTTACACAACTATATACATGGCTTATGCAGGAAGACGAATTGCATCCTTTGATCAAAGCCGGTATTTTTCATCATGAATTTGCATATATCCATCCTTTTTTTGATGGAAATGGACGTTTAGCTCGAATCCTCACGGCATATTACTTATTACTAAAACAGTACCAGGTGTCCAAATTTTTTATCTTAGACGATTACTACGATATAGACAGATCCGCGTATTCGGATGCTCTTCATACCGCTGACCTGCCTGCCCGTTCGGGGGGTAAGAGCAGTAATGGTGATAAAACGCGTTGGTTAGAATATTTTCTCGATGGTATAGCTTATTCGCTTCAGGCGGCTCTCGCACGTATAGAAACGCTTAAAAAGACTAAACTGGAAGAAGTAACAGGAGAAAAACGAGTATTAGTAACACCACGCGAAGAAGAAGTATTACAACTGGTGATTGATAAAAAGGCAGTAAAAACTCCAGATGTCGTTGAGTTACTTTCGGTAACCAGGCAACAAGCTCATGCTTTACTTTCGTCACTGGTGAAAAAAGGTTTATTGAATAAATTCGGAGGAACGAAATCAAGTTATTACAGGCTCGATGAGTCTAGCCCTAAACAGCTTCCACAAGCGTGAGTTTTAAGACATCGTTGTTATACTCAAATACGAAACGAATAGCTTTGCTTTTGTTATTTTTAATATACAAATTTTGCATCGCGCCAATATATGGACTTCCAGGTTGATTGTAGATCGCGATTGCGTATTCACGGGGAATTTCTGGAATGGCTGCAAAATCGTGGTTTGCCGGCGCGTAGACTTCAAGCCCACCGTCTTTGGCTACCCAGTTTATGAGCGAAGCTAAATGGCAGACGCCATCTCCAACTAAGTACCCATCAGATTTAAATCCTTCTAAGGCATTAAAATGAGCATTGGTTGTTTTGGAAATGGTTCCCTTATACTGCGGCAAAACGTCTTCATGATAAGCGAATGATTGGTTTGGTTGCAGAGTCATTTCATAGTGAAATGGATGTTTGACTTCTTCAAACCGAATGTTTTTATTGTCTTTTACACGCTCAGACATATAGGCCATGTTAAGGAGAATGTTGTCCTTAAACACTTCATTCACACTGGGGACCGCGTACCGATTATTAAGCGAGATATGACGTTGCGCGAGTACCTCTGTTTGAGGCTGTATAAAAGCTGTAGTCATCAAAGCCGAGGTTGCGGCAACGGTATGAGTGATTGTATCGATCATATGTTTTATAGGTTTAATATGAAGTTAATACTATAGATAAAGTATACCATACTATAAGCCTCTTGTCAAATTCGGAGAGCTTGTTTTTAATACAAAAGCCTGGAAAAAAAGTGTGCTACAAAGAGGAATATAGGAATACAAGGATCTGCAGATCTGATCGGGGGATTTCTTTAGCCTTTTTCTCGTTTGATTCTTGGTTCATGGGTTGATTCTGTGCGGATTTCTTCCATAATTTCAGTGAGTGAAAACGGTTTTCTAAATACTTTTATCGATGGATCAAAATCGCTCGAGTGTTCTAACTCAGTTTTTTCCGTGGTTGTTACAATGAATCGGCGTTTCCTATTTGCCTGGTCTGCTCTCATACTTTTAAAGTAATCCCAATGTTGTTGGTATGGAAAGGGAACTTCACAGATGACCACGCCGGCGTTAAATGAGTCAAGCATCTCTGTTACGTTCCACTGCCCGCGTATTGCCTGTGGAAGATGAATTCCAAGTGGTTTATAGCCAAATAGCTTAAGTCCTTCTGAAAGTGCGTCAATTACGTCTTCGCTGATATCTATCACCGCAATATGTCTTCGGTTTACTGGTTTATTCATAAGTTTTTAAGGGTAATTAATTATTTTAATAAATCTAGCTAATAAATGAAAAAAAAATAGGTAAGAAATGGGATAGTAAGTTCTTTAAGTTTTTAAATACTTATTTTTTGCAAAATGATTGCGAAGTGTATACAATAGCCTCATGAATCTGGCATACCGCATGCGGCCTCATCATCTGGAAGAATTTGTTGGACAAGAACATTTGGTCGGGAAAGGGAAAATTATCCGTAGAATGATAGAACAAGACAGTCTGCTCTCGATGATTTTCTGGGGACCACCAGGTAGTGGAAAAACAACGCTCGCGTACATTATTTCCAAAGAAGCACATGCAGATTTTCATACATTGTCTGCTGTGGGAAGTGGTAAAGAAGACTTAAAAAATGTTGTAAAGCTCGCCTTAGAGAATCAACGTTGCAATAAAAGGACGATTTTGTTTATCGACGAAATTCATCGGTGGAACAAAGCCCAGCAAGATAGTCTACTTCCTCATGTAGAAAATGGATTAATAATACTTATTGGCGCGACAACGGAAAACCCCTCGTTTGAAATAATTAGCGCGCTATTATCTAGATGTCGAGTGTTTGTACTTGCGAGTTTGTCGCAAGAAGAATTGGCGTCTCTTGTTAAAAAAGCACTAACTGATTCAGAAAAAGGATTGGGAAAATATAAAAAGGTAATAAATAATGACGCATTAGAGCTTGTGACTCGATTATCTGGTGGCGATGCTCGTATTATGCTCAACTCTTTAGAAATAGCAGTAACTCAGTACAAAGACAAAAAGATTACAAGCGATATTTTTAAAGAAGTTTTTCAGACAAAATCCGCAGGGCTATACGATAAAAAAGCAGACGAGCATTATAATATTATTTCTGCGTTTATAAAATCTATGCGCGGCTCAGATCCAGACGCAGCACTCTATTATTTAGCAAGAATGCTTGAAAACGGGGAAGACCCAAAATTTATTGCAAGGCGCATGATTATTTTTGCTTCAGAGGATATTGGATTGGCAGACAGGGGAGCTCTTATTCAGGCAAACGAGGCTTTTGAGGCAATTCATAAAATCGGCATGCCAGAAGCGCAACTTATTTTAGCCCATATTGTCGTATACTTGGCAAAAGCACCCAAGTCACGTGCAACAACGAATGCGTTATCGAAAGCAAAACAGACAGTATACGATTTTCCAAACGAGCCCGTTCCACTGCATTTGAGAAACGCGCCAACAAAGCTTATGAAAAACGTAGGATACGCGAAAAACTATACATGGGGTAATACCTATGTAGGACCGCAAAAAGGATTGTCGTTTTTACCAGAGAAACTCAAAAACAAAAAGTTTTTAGAATCCTAGTTGTTTTTTGATTACATAAAAAAGTTTTCCCCAGAATCCTGCTTTTTGGTATTTTTTCCATGCTTCTTTTTTGTATACATCGATTGATCCCGCAAGAGGAGGGTCAATCCAACAGGAAAGAATAATCCACTCTCCCCGATCGTTTTTTTTGGCAATTACCGTAACCAATGATTTCCCAAAGTTTTTTTGGTACTCAATGGTTCCTGCTTGTTTTCCAATAAGCGTTCTGTCGGGTCTTGAGAATGTTTGTCCTGCAAGTTCTTGCGACAGTCCACGTTGCCCAAGACGTTCAAGCGCATGGTGCGTCCAAATCGCCCCCGCATATTGCTGCGCGAATCCCATACGAGTATTGTAATATACCGATTTTAAAAGTACAAATAACAACAAAAACACCCTCTATCTTTTCAGAAATCCCACTTTCGTGAGACTGATCCTTATTAGGATCTTAAGGGTGCTCTTGCACTATTGTGTTTTCGGAAAGCTTAGTTCACACGCCCGACGAAAGAGAAGTTGAAGCCTGTAATGGGTATTGGCAACGGCCACACTCCTACTAGGATTCCTTTGGGAAGGTCTGTGGACTTTTTCATGGAGTCCAAAAGAGCTGTGATAAGCTCGTTGACAACTCGCTTCACCTCTTCAGGACTGTCTTCGTGCGAATACTGAACATGCAGCTCCAGTTCCAATGGATTGGTTGCGTCAAAGTAGGGTGTCCAGAATACGACCATGTACGAAACAGGCTCGTCTACTATCTGACTGACGATCTGAATCCATTCGGCAGCGAGATTTTGCCGAGCAGTCGCGCCAAGGTTGTTTGCGAACGCCTGGGAAGTGATGACCGAAATGACAGGCATAGCATGCTCCTTTCACCAAGGGCTGGACTTTTCTCAGCCTACGAATGGAGTCGGTATATTGCTTGGTTAAGTGCTTCGAGCGTTGCTCTTACGCGAATCGCCAAATCTAGAGCAACGCCACGGCTGAGTAGCCATGCTTGAGTTTGTTGCACAATCGCTCCGTTCACCAGTCCCCTTTGGGTTCTGCCCCAATCATCGACACTTCTGGTCGGATGATTGGGATCAAGATAAATATTCTGAGTCGTAGGCCGAAACAGCTCAACGTACCAGACAGGCCATTCTCGCTGATCAGCAATACCGATTTTGACGGTGTGGTCGGTGTTCATAACGGTTACCTCAAATACTATCCTGGTAGGCAGTGGTTGCGTATTCATAGGCCTGCTTTCAGGAGACCTTTCTCCTGCGCAAGATCGTTCGCCTTCCATTGCTGACTCCTTGTATTGTTTACTCATCCTACGGATGGCTTTCTACCTCGAGTAAATCGGGGCACAAAGCCATCCATAAGAAATTGGCTTTCCTAATTTCAACGTGCAAGAAAAAAGCAATCGAATCCAAAGGTAAGCAGCAAAAATACTTATTTTGGTTTCGCAATTGCTGCACAAAGTATACCAAGATACCAAAAGAAAATCAAATATTATAGGTTGTGTGAATTATCGAGCAGGGACAAGTCGGTTAATTTTTCCAATAGTCCCGTTGGTATAGATAACAATTGCTTTTCTTCCTTCTACTATTGCATGTCGCGTGATATCTGGCAGTTTTGCGAGTCGTTCAGGGGAAGTATATCCTAACGCTAATACTTCTTGAACATCACTACGGCCAATTACGTTACGAAGTGTTTCGTCGTAACCGCTTATCCGCTTCACAACATGCGCAGAAACTGGTTGCTCTGTAGCTTTTGCTGTTGTTCTTGTAACAGAAGGACTTAATCTATTGATTTGAGAACGAAGAACATGAGGCGCACTGACTGATCCAATAGTTAAAAATTTGATAAATGATCGTCGAGATATTTCATGTGACAATGCCATAAATTGTTCACCCTCTTTTTGCCATAAAAAAACTCCCATTGCGGGAGATCTGATATTCTTAAGTTGTGATTTAATCTTCAACCAATCTCCCCTAATAAGGAGTGCAACAACATGCCATTGGTTGATTGCTTTTCATACGTGTGTCTATTTTATCAGAGGTAGTTTCACAAGTCAACACGTAAAGTATTACCTCTCAATTTGCCTCTTGATTTATTATGGATAACAAGTTTATAGTATAAAGACATGAATAATCAACAAGTGGCTCCTTTAGAGAATAGCGATTCAGGATTAAATGGCGACGTTCAAGCTACTTTGACTGATCAATCGAATGTGGTGTTAAGCCTTGATGAGATGATCAAAGCTCATATCGCAAGCATAGAAAAAATGCGGGAGGAGCTTAAAAAACACCGCGAGATGTTGGAAGATACATATGCCAACGACCCTTCGTATCGAGAAAAAACAGAAGAAGTAAAAAAGGTTCAAAAAGCACGTTTGGAAGTAAAACAGCGTATTATGCAACAGCCTTCGGTTTCTCAAATTTCCGCGAAAGTTCGCTCAACCAGCGCAGAACTAAAGGAAAAACAAACCGCTCTTTCTGATTACTTGTTAGAGTATCAAAGACTTTCTGGCGCAAATCAGATAGAAGGATTGGATGGACAAGTCCGAGAAATTGTACAGGTTGCCAGATTGGTTAAAAAAACTTCTTAGCCTCTTTTCATTTGTGATTTTTTCTGGTAGACTTATTTGTAGAGAATAATTTCAGACATAAGCTTGTCTTTTTTTGTTCTCTTTTTTATTCTCACAAGCACTTTAATAAGATAAAGAGGTATTTTGTAGGCAGCACTCAGGAAGTAATATATATTTCTTGGACGCTGCTTACAAAAGCAGTAATGTGGTTAAGGAGTTGATTCTTGACGCAAAGAAGAACTGTCCTTGAAGATGGGCTTGCTGTTGAGCCGCCAAGCGCAGATCGTAATGAGTGGAAGGTATATCTAGGAAAAGATGCTTCCTTCATCTGGACATGTCGGTCTCCCATCGGAAGGATGGAACTGAGGCGTTTGGAACGTTGGTTGTTTGAAACCCTTGAGGTTCCGTCCGACTTTCTCGATTTCGCAAGAAATCATAAGTTTGTCAGCAGTTTGAGGAGGTGGTTTCATGACCTAGCACGCAGAAACGACCCACATGTTTCTCCTGCGCTTGCTCGCGAAATCACTCTGTAAGGAGCAGCTATGCCACGGCTTGTTCGGGTAACCTTGACTTCCAAAAGAAGAACATGGTTCATCAAACTCCGTGACCTGTTTGACCTGCGGGCAGCCCGTAAGGTTGTTCCACTCTATAGCGTTGCTTTCACCGACTGCACAAACGGCGTGGTGAGTATTGGTCCGATTCCGCAGAAACGGTTGGCCTATGCTCTCCATGCTCATCTCAACCAGATGGCCAGCATACTTCGATCTCGCGCAGGACGCAACTTTGCTCAGCATCCTCGGCCTCGACCACGTAAATACTAATACTGCCTCTTAACCTAAGAAAAGTGCAAGGCGCTATGGAAAGATTTCCCTCTAGCGCCTTTTTTACTAATTGGGATAATTTGATATACTAATAGTGTGAAGAATTTTTCTCCCAGGGTGATTTTATATACTGCTTGGATTATTTCTCTGAGCGCGACTTTGAGTAGCTTGTATGCCAGCGAAATTCTTCATTTGCCACCTTGTGTTCTCTGTTGGTATCAACGAATTATGATGTATCCTTTGGCTATTTTTATGCCAATTGGAATAATACTGAAAGACAAATTGCTCCCCTTTTACGTAGTGCCTCTTTCTGGTATTGGGGTGATGATTGCTTTTTATCACTATTTGCTCCAAAAAGGAATCATTCCCGATGCACTTGCCCCCTGTACGTTAGGTATTTCGTGCACTACCCGTTACATAGAGTGGTTTGGATTTATTACGATCCCATTTCTCTCTTTGATATCATTCGTGGTTATACTAGCATGCATGATATGGTTTATAAAAATTACCAAAACGTATGGCAAATGATCTTAAAATTATTTTAGGAATTGGAATTGTCACCATTGGCATTATAATTGGCGCAGCAGTTTTTATGGGAGGGTCAAACTCGGTTGAGTCATCGTTATTGGTAAGAGAAAATAGTAGCAGTATTGGACCTGCTTTAGCAAAAGTTACCATTGTTGAATTTTCTGATTTCCAGTGTCCTGCGTGTCTTGCAGGCCAGCCAACAATAAAAAAAATACTTGAAGAATATAAAGGCAAGATCCGTTTTGTGTATCGACATTTCCCAATTCCCTCTCATACATATGGAGATCTTGCTGCGCAAGTAGCAGAAGCTGCAACAGCACAAGGAAAATTTTGGGAAATGCACGACAAGCTGTTTGAAAACCAACCAAAATGGAGTGAAAGCAGTAATCCTCATGAGAATTTTACTCTGTACGCGCGGGAACTACAGATAGATATAGAAAAGTTTAATCAAGATCTTGATAAAAATGCATATAGTAATATCGTGACACAAGATAAAAATGATGGGAACTCACTATTGGTAAATGCAACACCCACCTTTTTTATTAATAAAGAAAAAGTTACCGGAGTTCCTCAGCACGATCTGCTTAAAGAGATTATTGATTCTTACCTGAATCAATAATCTCTTATT
>CAZVON010000016.1:0-1970 GCA_964628435.1 uncultured Gammaproteobacteria bacterium | reverse complement strand
TTACTACCTCTTACTTAATTCTTACCAATTCTTGAGTTTCTTGTCATTGCGTACTACTACAGTGGTAAAAAGGAGGTGAAATACATGAGGTATATTATTGTAGTAATAATACTGGCTATCGCAGGAGTTGTAATGGCTCCGAATGCGCACGCAGCGCCATTTAATGCTGTTAATAATCCGCAAATTGTGGCTAACTATCCGACAGGACCTCATGGAATTCCTGGAGAAGCAGAATTTCATGAAGGTGCGGATGTGGTAATGCGTGCGGGAAACAGTGGTAATTTTCAGCAATGGTTCTATGGTACATCAGCATCTGAAAGCCTTCATGGTGAACATAGCAAAAAAAAAAATGTAGGCAGTCAGACAGAATGTCCAAATGGATGGGTACTTATTCCCGATGCGCATCCTGAATGGGGAGACTACTTAGAGCCTGGGGCAAATTATTGTGTTCACACAAATGATTTTCACCCATCAAACTAACATATATATAAAGAATCTTCTAACGAGAAGATTAAATGAGGGGGTTTAAACCCCCTCATTTTTTTAATAGCTAATAGTTTCGTTTAAAAATAAGAAGTGAAGGAGAAGTATATGTTTTTTGAAAATACTTATACAGTCTTCCTCGCAAAACCGGATTATCGTTGAGGGCTTTCCATACAGCGTCTTTATCTTGCATGATAATCCACCGTGCGTGTTTTTCGGGTTGACGGAGAGATTCTTCCCAATAGGGTTTATTGCCGATATAAATTACGTTTTGCATAGGGATAGTTGTTCGGATAATGCTTAATGTTCTACTGTAATCATCGAGTAGTACAAGTCCACCGTCGTAGTTTTTTTTCATCCATTGGTTTGAATCGATATTTCTTGAGGCGGACAGGCCCTCTATTCCATCAACAAGCGTGATAACTTTCTCAGATCCACTTACAAACGAAAATAATTGAAGAACTAATAGTAAATACAGGAATATCTTAATAACTTTATGAGATTTCGCGTACAAAAACCCTAGGAAAAATGCGATAGTTGGTATCATGATTGTTCCATACCGAACGTTGAATAATCGAAACTCAAATGTCTTCGGAGTTAAATCAGGAATAAAAATAATAGACTGACCAATATATAATGTAATTACGTAGAAAATAAAAGGAACCAGGAGAAGAATGGAAATAAAGTACGAAACTTTTCGTTTCTGAATAAGCAAAAATGTTATCAAGCCTACTACGGCAGCGATACTCATCCAGATGCCGGTATTACGAACAGTAGCTACTGAATAATAAAGAAACGATTGGACGATATTGTTATATGCTGGTAATTCCCCACGCTGTAGCCACGCTTGTTGCTGCGATTTAGCAGAAAAAGGACTATTTGCGAAATAAAAGGGATCTCCCAAAATAAGAAAATCCCAAACAAACCATAAAAATATTCCTAGAAAACCAAGAGTGGAAAACAATAATAATTTTCCTTCAAGCGTTTTTCTTGAGCTTTTTATTGATGGAGCGTAGTAGAAAAGAAGAATGAACGCTTCTACTGAAACTAAAAACCAGCCGTCGTATCGAGTTAAACTTGCGCAAAATCCAAAGAAGCTTGCCAAAATAAGAGATAATATGTCTGCGTCACGAATCAAAAATTTACAAAAATAATAGATAGACAAAACAGAAAATGCAATAAGTGGAATTTCTGTCATGGGTGTTGTTTGAAGATACAAAATGTTTGGATTCAGAGAAAAAACTAAAAATGCAAAAAACGAGGCAGTTTTACTTTTAGTGATTCTATATACCAATTTGTATACATACACACTTGCGATAACGAAAAAAAATCCCGAGACAACAGATCCTGCTAATCCCCATCGCCATAACGAGTCAAAATAAACAAAAGGAATCATAAATATATGAGGAAGGGGTAACCAGATTCCACCCAGTTGAGCAAGTCCTGGAGTCAAGCTATGAATAACTCTTTTTGAGATATTCAAATGG
>CAZVON010000015.1:0-24503 GCA_964628435.1 uncultured Gammaproteobacteria bacterium | reverse complement strand
CTTTAAGAATACGATTAGATAGCATGGGAAAAAAGGGCGAAAAAAGATTTCGAATTATTATTGCGGAAAAACGAAGTAGACGTGAGGGAAAACAAAAAGAGATGCTCGGATGGTATCACAAAAACGAAACTGGAGAGAAAAAAGAAATTAATATGGATCGGGTTAGCTACTGGCTTTCACAAGGAGCAAAAGCCTCCCAAACTGTCGCAAAAATTGTACATACATGAAAGATACCCTTTATTATATAGTCTCTGCTCTTGTTGAAAACCCAACCAAAGTAGAAATCCAAGAAAACGAAGAAGATGGAATAGTACTATTTACTATTAGTGTTGCGCCCGAAGATATGGGAAAAATTATTGGGAAAGAAGGAAAGGTCATTCGTTCTATCCGAAATATCATGAAAATTCTTGCCATGAAGCAGAACAAGAAAATTCAGATTCAACTTAGCGACGACTCTCCTCAGTAGTTTCGTAACTTTTTTTAGAAAACCTTATTCTATCTGCTATACTATTAGACACAATGAAAATAAGTTTTGTTACCCTGTTTCCTGAAATGTTTGCAAGTGTATTTGACTACTCAATTCTTAAAAGAGCTCAAGAAAAAAAAATTGTGCAACTTGAGTATGTACATATGCGAAACTTTGGTATTAGTCCTCATAATTTAGTTGACGATACACCATATGGCGGGGGAGTGGGAATGGTATTGCGAGTCGATGTGGTAAGCAAGGCTATCTCTCACAGTCGATGTAAAAAAAGCTGTTCGGAACGAGTCATATTGGTTGACGCGCAAGGAAAACCATTTGCGCAAAAAAAAGCTTATGAGTTATCTTCATATAATCATCTTATCTTTGTTTGCGGTCGTTACGAAGGGTTTGACGAAAGAATAAAAAAATTTGTCGATGAGGAAATTTCGATCGGAGATTACATTCTTACTGGAGGAGAATTACCAGCAATGGTTATAACAGATGCGGTAACACGGCTTTTGCCTGGAGTCCTTGGCAAAGACGAATCAAGCATTTCTGAATCGTTTCAAGAAATATCAATACAAAAAGATACCCAAACTGCACACAGTGTACAACTGCTAGAATACCCACAGTACACAAGACCAGAAGAATTTAAGGGACTAAAAGTTCCTAAGGTTTTACTGTCAGGAGATCACACAAAGATTGCACAGTGGAGAAAAGAACAAGCGATTATAAAAACTAAGAATGTAAGACCAGATCTTTTGAGGAAGATCTATCAGGGCGAAGCTGAAGATGTGCTTTGTTGAGGAACTGAAAATTGAAACTCTGAAATGCCAGAACTCCATCCATGAAGCGTGTTTAATAAAGACGTTTCTTGGACCGAAAAATTCTGCATAGGTACCTCATAATTAAGGTCAAAGTGAGAAACTGGACGATAATAGTATACCAGATTAAATTGAGACGCTCCTTCTTCAATCTGAACACTGGTTACTTCTGATAACGGCAGGGTTTTTGATAATGCTTCTAAAAACTTTTGAGCATCAGACAATCCTGATGTAATATGTACCGAAAAACTAATGTTTGGAAGGACTGATAACTCTGCCGATGGAGTAGATAAGTCGCCAACTGCGAATCCATAGTCGTTAAGTCCCACACCAGAATTTATCGCGGCCTGCGTCACCGCGCTAATAATCCCAGCGTAATCTTTTGCTGTAGGAAGCGCGCGTACGCTAATTTCAAGGTCACTATTTATAGTATTCTCATTTAACTGTGTGATAAAAGAAAGATTTTTATTAAGAGTCGCAATTTTATCTCGGGTTATTTTTATCTGCTCTTGATCAGAAAACCACTCCTGAAGTTGTACCGATACTACTTTGGTAAAAAGAACTATACAAATAATAATGACACCCAAAGGAATAATAATATCTTTGTATTTGTGATACAAGATTTTTAGTGCTCCCTGCGTTAAAGTTAATTTAAAATTATTGATATCAAAATCTTTATTCATTGTACAGAAGCATCAATAGAAATTATGAATTTTCCGGACTTTGGATCAAGGGCAATATTATTAAGTATTACGTTTCCTAGTATTTTTTTTTCTGAAGAATAGGTAACAAAATTATTGAGCACTGTTTGAATATCTAACAAAGAATAAGAAGATGCCTGTAATTTAATTTGTTTTTTTTCCAGTGACAACGATTCAATAGTAGATTGACTTGCAATTAAATTTTCCAAAATTAGATTGATCATTTTATCGAAATATGGACGTTTTTCGATAACTTCATTAATTGTTTTTAATCGATCGGTAGTCAGAATTCGTTTTATGATTTTTTGCTCAGATAAAGACAAATTACTAATAAGAAGCTTTTCTTGATTTTTTAATGGACCAAGAGGCGATTGCAGTTTTAAAAAAAACAACCCAATCGTTGTCGAAGCAACAAGAAACAATAAAATAATCGCTACCCCTCGAAGAAATAAAATAACTTTTTTAGTCAGCAAAGCAGTATCTTTTTTTTGAGACAGAAGATTAATGTCCTTCATAGCCTTTACTGGCAAGTCCTACCGCAACAGTATAATCCGGGGCATTATCGATAATACTTTTAGGTACTTGCTGGCTTGATAATATTCTCCACGGATTTCCAATTGCGGTTTCTATACCAGAGTGCTTCGCGAAAAATAGGTCAATTCCCGCAAGCTTTGCGGTTCCCCCAGTTATTATTATTTGTTTCAAGGGAGGATCAGAACTAAATTTATCACTATAATATGCTAAAGCTTTCTTCACTTCAGATAACATCGAAAATAATATCGGTTCTATAGCTCGTCCGATTTTTCCTTCAAGTGTTTTTGAAGAATATCCGTAAATACGTTTATACTGTTCTGCCTGAGGAAGACTAAATCCAAAATTTGAAGCAATAGCTCGGGTGATTGCAGAACCTCCAACTGGAACAAGGTACGTAAAAACAATCGTTCCATCTTTTACAATCGCAAGAAGTGTAGTTATGGCACCTGTATGAATAATAAGAGTATTTGGGAATTGATCCGAAAGTACAATAGCCCGAACTACGGATAATGTTTCACTTTCTATTGTCTTTGGAATCAGTCCTGCCATTTCCAAAAGCCGTTGATATTTTTGAATAAGAATAGTAGGAGCGGCAACTAAAAGTACTTGCATTTTAGAAGACGTTTCTGTTGCTTGAGGTTTTTTAAGCACCGCGTAATCCAGGGTTACATCTTTGAGTGGAACAGGAATATATTGTTCAGCTTCCCAGAAAATCGCGGATGAAAGTTCTTTATCCGACAAAACCGGCATATCTAATACTTTCGTGTATACTTGGTTTTCTGCCAAGGCAATATTAACATATGGGGTTGTGATTTTTGTCTCTGTAATAAAATTTCTAATACTTTGTGCTATTTCTTGCTGGTCTAAAGGAGACTCTGAGAGAAAACCTTTGGGAGGTGTTGGATGCATTCCTGAAGCATTCAGTAAAAACCCGCTTGGTTGTGGGGTAAGCCAAACTGCTTTCATAGTTATTGCTCCGATATCTAAACCAAACGCGCTTTTCATACCATATTATTTTGGACTAAATAAAATATGTGGAAAAAATTCAGTTGGCAAAGACGGATATCCCTGAAATACAGAAATTTTGCGCTGCGTGCTTCCTGATTCTCCTGTTGACTCAATAAGCTTGCCTTGCGAAGGAAGAAGAGAACAATCCTCCTCGTCATCATCGCTTCCACAGGGAACTTTTACTCCAATTGAAGTACTCGAATATAAAGGAACAACTCGAATAAGCATTCCATCAGAGATGGTAATAGTTTTTTTAAACGCGAACAATTTTCCTTGTATGTTATATGTTTTTCTGTTTTCACCATCATACTCAATATCGTCTGAGGAGAAGTGATTAACATTAACAGTATCAGATGAATTGCCTCGGCGAGGGGCACAAGGGTCTATCCCATATCGAGTAGATCTCGGCGCGTTTTTACTTCCGTAAATAACCACTATTTCTATAGCAGGTGTTTTATTTTGCACTGTTGTAGAAGATCCACTGACACAAAAATCTAGATCCAAAGCTCGTCCCCAGTAAAGAGTAATCGGCTGATCATCCACATGTAACCAACCCCCTGTATTATAATTCACTCTGCCATCATCCTGATGTTCTAATAACCAAATGTCAGTCCCTTCGTCTTTTTCGATGAGATCGCCACCATTTACCAAAAACTCATTGGTATTTTTAATTTCTGTAACCGATAAATTAACAATTTGAGAATTATTGGATAACTGTCTAACAGTACCTGGAGTTATCGTTGTTTTTAACGCTTGTTCGATACCCGCTTCTGCTGCGGAAAATGCTCTTTGAGAGTTTTCTTCCTCTGTAGCAGTCCGAAGACTGGTAATGGAACGAGACGCCACTCCAAGTCCTACTGTTAACGCAATAACCATTACCAACACCACAACAAGTAGCACTTGTCCCTTTTGCGCAACGCCAAAACCCGTATTATTTTTTCTATAACAAAACATAACGGTATTTATAGCGTATCAGTGGCTCTGCAAGCTGTCAACCCACTATCTACTGATTAGGTTTCTCATAACCACAGTTGTTTCAAAATTTGCAGAGGCTGTATTTTCGAAAAAACCAGTAGTATTTATCTGAGAAAGATTCATATAGACACTAATCGCGGGATAATCGGTTGTGCTTGTCTGCGTACAGGTAAAATAACATCCATCAACGTGTATCATGTTTGTGTCTATGAGATCTTCGTTGTTGATTTGAATTTTTGCGGGAGTAGGAGCCACCATTGGTTTACACGCAAATTCATTCGCATTCCCATTGATGTCAGTTGCCTTAATGTACGTATATTGTCGCGGAGTAGGAGTAGGCGTACCAGCCCCAGCTGTGGCAACACAGTTTACCATTGGAGACGATCCATCGCTATTTACACTGATCACGTCCATTCTTTTTGAATTTCGAAGCATTTTCGCAACTTGAGAAATCGCGTAATTGCCATTCTGCTTCACATTATTAATTGAATTTGCTTTATTATTGCCGCGAAGAGAAGAAACAAGTGTACCAACCACAATCGATCCAACAATTCCAAGGATAACTAATACTGCCAAAAGCTCAATGAGAGTAAACCCGTCCTGTAAATGGAAAATTCGCTTCATGGTATTGTTGGTCTTGTATTTATATCTGCCAAACACGAAATAAGCTCTACTTGATGACAATAGTCGCTTGCCTCTGTACACTTGCTGTCTTGCCATTTTACGTTCACTTGTACCTTAACACCAATTGGTACTGGAGTTGGTCCACCAGGTCCAGGAGTAGGAAAACCACATTGTGTAGAACTATAGTCAAATTGCAATTCTCGTATAAACGTCCCATTTATCAAGGGACAAGATCCTCCAACTGTTTTGACAGCAGGAGTAGTATCAGAAGCACCCATGCAATATACAGAAGTCTGACTATAGGAGCTTTGGAATGTACTCCAACTACTGTTGTCTCTGATTCTTCTCATGCTTTCCATTGCTTGCTGAGCGTACTGGGTCGCGATATTTTGGTCTTTACTAAACTGCGCGTTCCCAAGCGCTGAAATAACAGCAACTGTAATCGCGGAAAGAATCACAACTGCGATGGCAAGTGCCAGCATGACTTCGATTAATGTTTGTCCCTTCGAATCCATATTAATTCACACTAATGCTTCCTAGAGGATTGACCGTAATTGTTTTTTGCCCACCACCAGTTACTTGCAGCCGTATATCTCCTACGCCTTCTACTTGTCCGGTAAGAATTCTAAAAAGAACTGATGGTGTTCCACCCGATACCTCTACAAATTGCAGAGAGGAGGGTAGTTTTTTGGACTCTCTCAGAATTGTTGACTCTGTACCCGAAGAACTTTTACACACTATATGTAGTTCGTAATCATCAGAAGATGTACACGACGAACCGGTAATTGGACAAAATTTTACCTGATAACCACTGATAGTTCCACCTCCTGTACACAGAGACGTACTGTTACTTTGATTTAACTGCGATAATGCGCGCGATTTTGCTTTTTGAAGAAACGTCGTTAATTCAAGGGTTGCAGTATTAAGCGTTTGGGTTCGACTGTAATCAATAAAGGAAGCAATGCCAATCGTAGACATAATGGCTATTATGCTAAAAACAACAATCAGTTCTATGAGGGAAAAACCCAGTTGGAAACACGAATTGCTGCATGGCTGCATGGTTACGTGGTTTTTGTTTTTAATTTTTAACCATGTAACAATGAAGCAATGTAACCATTTTATGGTCTCATTCATGGACTTTGTAGGGTAAAACTTGCTTGTGTGCAGTTAGAAAACGTACATCCTGTTATAGCACCGTTGATTGTTGCATCTTTTTGTGAGTCATTCGTATTTTCTAAACACCCCCGCAAAACATAGATATTTCCTGTCTGGCAATATTGATATACATATTCTCCCGAATTAGTGGGATCTTGAGGCACTGCTTTCTGGTAAATAGTCGTACAAGCAGGGGGATACCCAAATGATGTTGGGCCACTGGTTGGACAATTAGTCAGTGAAGCATAAGAAGCACCTGCTGGATATGAACCTTGATCTGCACGGTAGAGCTCCAAGGACGCTTGGACTTGTTGTAAATCTGATTTTCGCTTTCCGTCGCGCGCTTTTTTAAATTGGGTAAGAGGATCCATTAAAAAAAGCAGCACCGAAATTAATGTGGCAAGTACTCCTACAACTATAACTAATTCTACAAGCGTAAAACCCCGTGCATTTTTTCTAAAATCTCGTTTTTGAAAAACAACATGACCAATGTTCCAAAAATTAAAAACGGGCCAAATGGAATCGTGCTGCCGAAAAATTTTTTCTTCCCCCATGCAATTAGTATGAGAGAAACACACGCGCCTGTCAAGAAAGCTACGTATAACGCACCTAAAACAGCGGGAAAACCAAGAAACAAGCCCATAAAAAAAGCAAACTTAACATCGCCAAATCCCATCCCTTTACCCTTGGTTATTAAAAACAGAGTTAGAAAAAATAGAAAAGAACCAATTGCCGACAACGTAAAATTCAGAATTAAGAATTTAGAATCCAGAATTAAAAACAGAAAAGAAATAACAACAGCAGGAAAAACAATCTTATCGGGAATAATGCCATGCTTAAGATCGATAAAAAAAATAGCGATAAGCGAAGATATAATGTACAAAATAAATACCAATTCAATAGCATTCCTTATTCCTAATTCATAATTCATGATTCCTACATATCTAAAAGCCAGCATAAATAGTACTGCGGTTACAATTTCTACTACTAGGTACTGAATCGATATAGGGGAGTGGCAATACCGGCATTTCCCACGAAGCGCAACATAAGACGCAATAGGGATTAAATCATACCATTTTAAAGTCTTTCTACACGCTTCACAATGGGAATGAGTTTTGATGAGTGATGTATTATTGGGAAGTCTGTTTATAACAACATTTAAAAAACTGCCAACACAAAGACCTGTTGTAAAAACAATTATTAAATAAAGCTCCATTATGGAATAGGAGTTACATTTAGCTGGGCGTTATATGGATGATTTACACATTGTATACCAGATTGATTATTCGCGCCTGACCAGTAAAAAACTGGGTAGGGAAGGGTGACATTCGTACATTTATTTTTTTCTGATTTAGATTTAAGCAGAGTCCATACTAATGGATTTCCACTTGCCTGATAATAATAACAAAAGTTATTTTCTTCTCTACTATTAGGAGCGGTTACAGAAGCACCAGACGCATCCACCAAACAAGAAGTAGAGTTAGAAACTGACGGTGGAACTGCTTTTATTTCTCCGGCTGTAACCAAATTAGTTATCCAGGCAGGGGTTGGCACAGGCGGCATGGTAGTGGGAAGAGGATACGCGCCTTGAAAGGTATAATACGCTTGCATTGCTTTAGAGAGCTGACCAACGGTTGATTTCCTTTGAGCGTCTCTACCTTTTTCGAATTGCTCGGTTGGATCAATGACTACCAAAACTACACCAGCTAAAACTCCAATTAGTCCAATAACCACTAATAG
This sequence comes from uncultured Gammaproteobacteria bacterium, assembly GCA_964628435.1. Taxonomy (GTDB): domain Bacteria; phylum Patescibacteriota; class Microgenomatia; order Levybacterales; family UBA12049; genus CAZVON01. The sequence continues at coordinate 16,479 of CAZVON010000015.1, read as the reverse complement.
TTCTATTAATGTAAATCCTCTAGAATTCATACTAAAATAAACTCTTATTTAGTATGTACCAGAAGAATCAACGTGTCAATTGCCAATATTAAAATAAGGGGATAGTAGGCTATTTGTAGACGAATCCACCCGCATCAATGTGTGCAGCAGTTGGTTCTCCTGCCATGCATGCTGTTCCTGCTCTCGCATCTTTGGTTGAGAACAAAAAGTATGCTGTCGTTCCCGCGTTAGTTCCATCTGTAGCAACCACACTTTTGCATTTTTCTTTTTCTGCTCCCGATTCTAATCTGACCCATACAGCAGCATCATTCGCAGTCCCCTTATTATAGCAGAAGGTATTTTGAACATTCGTTGTACACGCTGCAGTACCACTTATACTATAAGTGGTTGTTGCTGGCACTGACTTTAGTTCTCCTGCAGTTGTAAGAGTAGTGATCCAAGAAGCATCAGCAGTAGGCCACACAGAAGTTTGGCTTACATAATATGCTTGTATTGCTTTCCCAAGTTGACCAACCGTGCTTTTGCGACCAGCATCTCTTCCGCGAGCAAATTGCTGGACTGGATCAATAACTACCAAGACTACTCCTGCTAATACGCCGATAAGACCAATCACAACAAGAAGTTCGATGAGGGTAAAACCTTTTGAAGATTTATATGATTGCAGTGTTTTCATTATGTTGTTGAGCTGACTATAGTGTAATCATATCTGTTTTTACTTGTCAAGGGGTCAATTTAATTACTAATTCCTAACTAAACGACGAAACAAGATTGTAAATTGGGGTAATAATGGAAATAATTAAAAACCCAACTCCGATTCCTAAAAATACCATAATTATTGGCTCTATGGCAGTTGTGAGGGTTTTTACCGTCAGGTTAACTTCCCGCTCAAAATATTCAGACACTTTGGTTAGGGATTCATCCAATTTTCCGGTCTGCTCGCCAATACGAACCATCTGTACGAGTATTGGCGGAAACAGCGGATACGCATTCATAGCATCTCCAATAGTAATTCCCTTTTCCACTCTATGCGCCACGTTTTCGATAGCGTTTTTGTATATAATGTTACCAGCAACAGAAGCCGATTGATTTAACGCGTCAACAACCAAATTCCCAGTGCCAACCAACAGTCCAAACGTACGGGTAAACTCTACCAAAATTGATTCTTTGATCAGTTTCCCAACAACTGGCATTTTTAATATTAAATCGTCCATAATTAACCTTCCTGATTCTGTTTTATGCCATCGGTTAAACAGAAAAATACTAAGTCCAATTACCCCTAAAACCAATGGCCAAAAGTTCGCGACAAAGTTAGAAATTCCAATCACAATTTTGGTTGTAATCGGAAGTTCAATATTAAGACTTTCATAGAGAGAGTTCAGTTGCGGGATCACAAAAATCATCATCACTCCCATAACCAGTATCATACCGATTACCACAATAATAGGGTAGGTAAGCGCGGATTTAACAGTAGACTTAAGTTTTTCTCGTTCTTCCAGATTATCCGCTAACCGAACCAATACTTTATCCATTAAACCAGATGACTCCGCTGCTTTAATAAGAGAAATATAAATTGGGAAAAAAATACGCGGGTGTCTTTCTAAGGCGCTTGAGAGCGTTTTTCCTTCTTCTACATCTAGAATAATTCCACTGATGGTTTCTTTCATTTCCGGGTTTTGGACCTGGTCTCGTAAAATATGCAAGGACTGAATGAGTGTTAATCCAGACACTATCATGGAGGCAAGTTGTCTGGTAAAAAAAACAAGGTCATTTGAAGAAACTCTATGGAGCAGGGGAAAAGATCCCAAAATTCCCGCCTCGTTTTTTTCGATAATATCAATTGGAGTAAAGTTGTTGGTACGAAGATACGAGACTGCTTCTTGCTTGCTTTTTGCTTCTATAATACCTTGCAGTTGTTTCCCATCTTGCCCAACAGCTTTGTAAGAAAGTTTCATCCTATTAACCTCATTAATTCATCTGGATGAGCGGAATATGCCTTTGCGAGATCAAGACTGATCGCTCCAGATTTTACCAGTTGCGCGAGGGAAGATTCTAAGGTAATCATGCCAACGTTTTGAGATGTTTGAATAATTGAATCGATTAAGTGTGTTTTTCCATCTCTGATATTGGTCGCCACAGCAGGTATTCCAATAAGCACCTCAACCGCTGGAATTCTTCCTCCTCCTATTTGCGGCAGTAACCGTTGAGACACGATTCCTTTTAGACTCGCAGAAAGCTGGACTCGAATTTGATTTTGTTGGTGGGGTGGAAACGCGTCAATAATCCGATCAATGCTTTGAGAAGCAGAATTTGTGTGAAGCGTGGAAAATACTAAATGTCCAGTCTCAGCAACGGTAATAGTAGCAGCAATTGTCTCTGCGTCTCGCATTTCTCCTACTAAAACCACATCTGGATCTTCCCGCAAAGCACTTCTAAGCGCCATGCTCCACGAATGAGTATCGATCCCCATCTCGCGCTGAGAGATTATGCTTTTTCCTGCTGGATACACGTATTCAATTGGATCTTCTATAGTTAGGATATGGGACGAAGAATTAAGATTGATTTCGTTAATAATCGCGGCAAGAGTAGAGGACTTTCCATGGCCGGTTGGACCACACACTAACACCAGTCCTTGTCGAAGCTTCGCAAAGTCATGTGCAACTTGGGGTAAATGAAGCTCTTCTACTGTTTTAATATTGGGGGGCAAAAATCTTAAAGCCGCGCAAATTGCTCCTCTCTGGTAATATACATTGACTCTAAATCGGCCAAGATTCCCATACGCGCCACCGCCAAACCCCAACGAAAAATCTAATTCTTTATTTGCCAACAGCAATTCTTTTTGCTCGGGAGTCAGTACCGAAAACATCATGGTCTCTACGTGTTCGGCAGTTAACGTTGGGTAATTTGAAAGGTAAGAAAGACCGCCATCAATTCGCATGGCAGGCGCAATTCCTGGCAAAAGGTGTAAATCTGATGCCTTATTTTGAATAGTTAACCGCAATAGTTCTTGAATATCCATAAATAAATAAGAAGTTAAAATGCAAGAGTCAAAATAAAATTACTGAACACTTTTACCTTTTGACTTCTAACTTTTAACTTATTCTTGTGCTACTCGCCATATTTCTTCTATGGTTGTTACCCCTTGTAATACTTTTAAATATCCATCCTGTTTCATGGTGATCATGCCTTGCGCAACTGCTTCTTTTTCTATTGTCGCGCTATCTGGATGCTCAAGAACTAACCTGCCAATTTTTTCTGATACTGGCAGCACCTCAAAAATCCCAACTCTTCCTACATATCCCGCGCTTCCACATTCTTGACATCCTTTTCCTTTGTAGAGTTTGATGGGTTGCTGTTGAGACAATAGCTTGCCTAATATTGATTTCATTTCTTCCACAATTTGGGGTGGGGGAGTAACTTCTTCTTTGCAGGCAGCACAAATTTTTCGCGCAATACGCTGACCAACAATGGCGTTCATTGTTGACGCAAGCAGAAAGTTTTCAGCGCCTAAGTCTATTAAACGAGGAAGCGATCCGGCGGCACTAGAAGTATGCAGGGTTGAGAATACTAAATGCCCGGTTAGGGCAGCTTGAATGGCTAAATCAGTGGTTTCGCGGTCACGGATTTCTCCTACTAAAATAATATTAGGGTCTTGGCGCAAAAATGATCGCAAGCCGGTGGCAAAAGTGAGTCCTACCGCGGGATTAATTTGCACTTGGTTAACGCCAGGAATTTGATATTCAACCGGATCTTCCAATGACATAATATTCACGCGACTGGTATTAAGCTTGGACAATACTGCATAAAGGGTTGTTGTTTTTCCGCTCCCAGTTGGTCCGCACACAATAATAATGCCATGGGGACGCAAGATTGCGGTTTCTAAGTTTTTTAACGCGACTCCATTCAAACCCAACTGCTGAAGGGTTGGAATACCCCCGGATTTTCGAAGCAGTCTCATCACAATTTTTTCTCCATGCACGGTAGGCAATACCGAGATACGCAAGTCAACCTCATTTCCGTTCACTTTAAAATTAAATCGACCGTCTTGAGGAGTACGATGCTCGTCTATTTTCATTTCCGAAAGAATTTTTATCCGAGAAACAACTGCATCCTGTACTGCTTTCGGAAGGCTTAAGCGATCATACAAAATGCCATCGATTCTATATCTTACCCTAACTCTCTCTTCCTGCGGCTCGATATGCACATCAGACGCGCGGCTGGTTACTGCGTACTCAAGAATTGTCGAAACAATCTTTGCTATTGGCGCGTCTTTAATAATCTGAGCAATTTGGGTACTATCTACTGTATTAACCTTGTGCAGTTCTTCTGATTCTTTAAGCGCCGCGCCCACTTCGGTAACTATTTCCTGTCTGTATTGCTGCGCAATCGCGGCAGTAACATCTGCCTTCGTGGCGGCAAATACTTTAATAGTAAGGCCAGTTTTTTGACGCACGAATTGTTGCGCTTCTATGTCTACCGGGTTTGCCATCGCAATCGATAGTGTTTTTGACTTTTCATCGTACAAAAATGGAATAAGTAAAAACCGCTCACCAACTGCACGAGGAATAAAGTTAAGAGCGTTTGGAGAAAAAGTCGCTTCTGCTAAAGAAATAAATGGTATGCCCAATAGTTTTGCTTTTGCTTCTGAAAGTTTTTCATCAGGTACCGTATGCATCGATTCCAACAACGCGTCTACTGTAGTATTTTTTTGTGCGCTTTGTAGCTTTAACTGCTCGAACTGCTCGGGTGTAAGCACATGTTCTTGTACTAAAACATCTGCTACAGAAAGGCCTTGCGCCGATGAGGCACTTGAAGCTGAATTTGAATACAACACACCATTCCCATTAAAAGCAGGCATTAGTTTAATAATAGGAAAGAATATGCTAGGATGTCAATAATGCAAAGTTATATTATTGTAGCAAAACAGCGTCACATCCAAGAAGAACTGTTGAATAATTTGTATAAGCAATTTGCGATTGAAAAATTCGATAAAGTACAACCCTCTTTTGAGAAATCAATCGGTATCCAAGACTTACGAAACCTTCAAGCACAATTTGTGCTAAAACCTCTTCAGGGTTTCTATAGAGCAATAATCTTAAACGCGACTTTAGGAATAACAACCGAAGCGCAAAATGCCCTCCTTAAAATCCTAGAAGAACCACCTCTTCATACTCTTATAGTGCTTGTGGTGAATGATAAAGAAGAGTTACTTCCAACCATTCTTTCCCGTTGCAGTATTCTTGAAAATGGCGATGGAATGAAGGTAGAAAATATAGACAAAAGTACCACCTCTTCTCAAAAAGTTCTTACCGTCGCAATACGTGGATCTATTCCTGAAAAATTAAAATTGGCTCAAGATTTAACAAAAAACAAAGAAGAAGCGCTCCTTGTGCTTGAGAGTGCTATGAGAAGCGCACAGGAGCAATTACTCTTAGGTTTCTATGCTCAAGAAGGTCGCGAGGGAAAAACTTTTTACATAATGTTTCTTAAACACGCGCAAGAAACATATACGCTGCTTAAAACAACCAATGTAACGCCTAGGCTTTGCCTTGAGCAGCTCTTTCTCTCCTAATAATGGCTTGTAGTAAAATATTCTTGGCTTATTCTCTCTTGTTTTAAACTTGACAATTCGCTCGTTATGTCCTATAATATTGAGTCGCACATTAACAAGCTATTAAGGAGCAGGGAACTTTCTTGTCCAAAACAAGCTGCAGAACGCTCTATGCATGTGTTTGGTAAGCGCTGTTTTGTACAAATTGTTTTCCCTGCTATTTCTGCAGTTTTTTAAAGGCTCCAGGCGCACTGAGCTTATATTTTTTGAGCCTGGTGTGTCTGGAGTCTTGTTACGAATAAGACCCAAGATTTAAGAAGGAGCATTCTGTGTCCAAGTCCAAGTATGTCAGCGCGATCCTGGCGTTTCTCATGTTCTTCAGCACCGCAATTCCTTCTTTTGCCCACGAACTCGTGGGACCGGGAGGAGAACCTGTGCCGGTGACCTACCGGTACTTCTTCAAGGACAACCCACCGATACCGGTGGGTGCAGTGGTTGAGTTCGCCACTCCGGCAGAGAAGAACAGCCTCGGCCTGAAGTGGCGAGAGCGTATTCAAGCCGGGTTCAAGGATCACTTCATCATCCTGCAGGGGGTAGAGTTTACCTTCTTTAGGATCGGCAAGGTTGGGTTCAACCGTGTATTGCCTAACCCCGGCGATCTGGGAGTGATCATCAGCTACGAAGACGTCAGGCTTGCCAACGGTAAGCCTGGGGAAGACGGAGTTGTTGACTCGGTCCAACTCCACGAGTTTCGGCAGTGGGACGAGCAAGAACGCCAACTGCTGGAAATGGCTCGCCAGTTCCACGAAGAAAACCTACTGGGCCTGGTTTACATTGGAGACCTGGACTGCGGACCACAAACGGTTTCCTTTAATGGCAAAGAGCCAAAGAAGGGTCCGTACGCCAACTCACTGGTGATTCCTGGCCCAGGAAACCTGACCATCCAGTGCTCAAGTCCGCGCACCAGGGAAAGTCCTGCGTGGACAACGCAGGTAAAACCAGGCGACATCGTGGGTGCATTTCCACCCCACGCAACAGCCCTGGACATGCTCCCATGGCGATTCTGCCTGTACATCAAAGGCATGGCGCCCCGGTGGCAACCTATGACTATCCCTCAGGAGTTCTCAATAGAAGTCATTGACTCCTGCGGGTTTCGGGAGCGCGGGGACGATACAGTCGATGCTGTGCTTTCACGCTTGGGCTTTGCCCAGGCTTCGTGGAGCACTGATCCTCTACCTGGCGCGTTCACCCCGTATGTGTGGGTGGGAGAAGGTCGTGTGGATCTGAATCTCCCTCCTCACCACTGGGTAAGCGTTGAGCAAGTCGAGGTGGGCGACGACATTTACCATGCTTCGATCTACCGCGAGGCCATTACCAACAAATATCTTCCGAGGGTCGATGGCCTCTCCTATCTTACATGGGAAGCGCCGTTTGTGTTCGTCCATTCTCCAGGAAACAAGGATTCTTATCTTACCTTTGAGTGGAAAAACTACCCGGTTTTCCGGGTCGTTCGCTCAGGGTTTGAGAAGGCAACGATCCAGAAAATAGTCTGGGAGTAGCAACGGAGACTGCGGGAAGTAGCTTTGGGCTGCGACACATTGTGTCGCAGCCCTTTTTTTGTTTGTGGACTTGACAATATACTCCTCCTTTCTGCTATGATTGTACGACCGGATATAGTAGAAATATCGGTATTTTTTTGGTAAAATATACGTATGCCTGCAAAACAAAAAACCTCTCCATCAAACAAATCTGATTATTCAGCTCAGCAAATCCAAGTCTTAGAAGGCTTAGAGCCCGTTCGCAAACGTCCTGGCATGTATATTGGCTCTACTGACGCGAGTGGTTTACACGAGGCATTGCGGGAAGTTATTGATAACGCTGTTGACGAAGCATTGGCTGGACACGCGAAAAATGTGTGGATTCTTTTAAACAAAGGCGGCAGCGCCACTGTTATTGATGATGGTCGAGGAATTCCTGTTGATATTATGCCCCAGTTTAACAAATCAGCCTTAGAAATTGTCATGACCAAGCTTCACGCAGGCGGAAAATTTGGTGGGTCTGCCTATAAAGTATCAGGAGGGCTACATGGAGTAGGCGCGTCTGTAGTAAACGCGCTTTCTGAATGGATGTGGGTAGAAGTACGCAGAAGCAAAAAAATCTATCGACAGGAATATAAAAGAGGCATACCTAAAACAAAAGTTGAAGAAGTAGAAGAAACAAAAATCCAAATACCAAATACGAAATATCAAATATCACATGGCACTACCTCAACTTTTCTACCAGATAAAGAGATTTTCTCAACAATAGAGTTCGATTTTGAGACCATTAAAAAAGCAATTCGAGAACGAGCATATCTGGTTCCAGGATTGTATTTCCATTTCCTTGATTCACGTTTGGAGACATCAAAAGAAGTAAATTACTACTTTGAAGGGGGAATTAGATCCCTTGTTGAGAAAATTAATGAAAATAAAAATCCACTCCATAAAGCGATTTTTATTAAAAAACAAGAGCAAGATGTCGAAGTAGAAGTCGCAGTACAATACAACGACACGTACACAGAAAATGTTGAGTCATATGTAAATGTTATTAACACGGTAAATGGCGGCACCCACTTAACCGGTTTTCGCATGGCATTAACCCGAGCAATCAATGACTATGGTAAAAAAATTGGCAGCTTTAAAAACGGAGAAGATTCAATTGCGGGAGATGATACCAGAGAAGGTCTCACCGCTGTAGTATATATCAAAATGCCACAAGATAGAATTCAATTTGAAGGCCAAACAAAAGGAAAATTGGGGAATTCAGAAATTCAACCACTGGTCGCGCAAATTGTAAAAGAAGGGTTAACGGTATTTTTCGAAGAAAACCCATCGGATGGAAGGAGAATTCTTGAAAAGGTATACCTAGCTGCTAAAGCTCGCCTTGCCGCTAAGGCCGCCAAAGACGCGATTTTACGAAAAGGAGCATTAGAAGGATCAACCTTACCAGGAAAACTTGCAGACTGTCAAGAGAAAGATCCTTCTATCTCTGAATTGTACTTGGTAGAAGGAGATTCCGCTGGAGGATCGGCAAAGCAGGGAAGAGATCGAAAATTTCAAGCAATTTTACCCCTTAAGGGTAAGATCTTAAATACCGAGCGAGCACGGCTTGATAAAATTATTGAACATGAGGAAGTAAAAAACTTAATTATTGCCCTTGGTATGGGAATAGGAGAAACCATCAAATTCGATAAACTCAGGTACCATAGAATTATTATTATGACCGATGCCGATGTGGATGGACAACATATTGAGACACTTATTCTTACTTTTTTTTACCGTCACATGCCAGAGGTTATCAGACAAGGATATTTGTATGTTGCGCAACCACCCCTTTATAAAATTTCGGCAGGCCGAGAAGCGCGATACGCGTACTCAGACGATGAAAAAAATACAGTTATTAAAGAATTAACTGCCGGTAAAAAAAATAGTAACGCGGCAAGCATCCAACGCTATAAGGGCTTGGGAGAAATGAATCCAGACCAACTCTGGGAAACCACTATGAATCCTGCGAATCGTATTTTAAAACAAGTAAGTATTCAAGACGCAGAAGAAGCAGACGCGGTATTTACCATGCTTATGGGAGACGAAGTCCCACCGCGAAAACATTTTATTCAAATGAACGCGAAAACAGCAACACTGGATGTGTAATTGTTTCATTGTTATATTGTTAACAATTAAACAATGAGCGAAGTTCTGCAATGCAGAACGAGCAACAATGAAACAATAAAAAGGTGGTGAGCAATATGAATATGAAGAGTATATCATCTGGTAAAAATCCACAACAAGGTGAGGTAAATGTATTTATCGAAATTTCAAAAGATGGCAATATTAAGTATGAATTAGATAAAGAATCGGGTGTTATTTTTGTGGATCGGTTTTTATACACAGCAATGCAGTATCCGTTTAATTATGGCTTTGTGCCAAACACGTTCGCAGATGATGGCGATCCACTCGATGTGCTAGTCTTGAGTGAATACCCAGTTGTACCAGGAGTTGTTATCCCATCGGTTGTAATCGGCATGCTTGAAATGGAGGATGAGGCGGGGATTGACACGAAAGTACTGGCTGTGCCAACCAAAAAAATTGATCCGGATTATGGAGAATTTACTTTGGAAACATTGCCAGAGTCAATGAAAAACAAAATTAAGCATTTCTTTGAGAATTACAAAACACTCGAACCTGGCAAGTGGGTAAAGATTAAAGATTGGAAAGGGAAGCAAGAAGCCCTCGTTGCAGTAAAAAAAGCGCTAAAAGAAAGTTAAAAGTCAAAGGTCAAAATTCAAAAGTGGAAACCTTTTAACTTTTGAGTTGTACTTTTGACTTTTGCATTTTGAGTTTTGATTTTTTTTGTTATGAACATTGGGAAATTACAACAAGTAGAAATTATAAACGAAATGAAAAAGGCGTACCTTGACTACGCCATGTCTGTTATTGTCTCAAGGGCGCTTCCAGACGTTCGAGACGGTCTCAAACCAGTTCATCGAAGAATTTTGTACGCGATGCACGAAATCAACTTAACCCACAGCGCAAAATATGCTAAAAGCGCCAAGATTGTTGGAGAAGTTATGGGTAAGTATCATCCGCATGGAGATATTCCTATTTATGATTCTCTTGTTCGTATGGCACAAAATTTTTCGATGCGATACCCCCTTATCGACGGTCAGGGAAATTTTGGCTCAATGGATGGCGATCCACCAGCCCACATGCGTTATACAGAAGCCCGAATGGCGGCAATTACTGCCGAAATGTTATTTGATCTTGACAAAGAAACAGTTGACTACCTTCCAAACTTTGACGCGACACTCAAAGAACCAGTATTCTTGCCTGCAAAATTGCCGAATTTGTTGTTGACGGGATCTGAAGGAATCGCGGTTGGAATGGCTACCAAAATTCCACCCCATAACTTGGCAGAAGTCATAGACGCGATTATTTTCATGATCGGTAAAACAACCTTTACAAAAGCAACAAAAGAGGCCCAGGGAACAAAAGAACCAAATGGAGAACTAATGTCTACCTCATCTATCTCCTTTAATACATCTGTCACCGTGGATGAACTCTTAAATTATGTTAAAGGACCTGACTTTCCAACAGCAGGAAGTATTTACGACATCCAGGAAATAAAAAATGTATACGCTACTGGTAGAGGCCGCATTGTGATTCGCGGAAAAGCAGAAATAGAAGATATAGGACAAGGTAAATCCGCGATTATTATTACCGAGCTTCCATACCAAGTAAACAAAGCTCTTCTTGTTGCCAAAATCGCAGATTTGGTAAAAGAGAAAAAAATCGAAGGAATTTCTGATTTACGCGATGAATCTGATCGGCATGGAATACGCGTGATGGTAGAGCTTAAAAGAGATTCAGTCCCCAAAAAAATCTTAAACAATTTGTATAAGCATACCAGCCTTCAGACACTATTTCCAGCAAACATTGTCGCGTTGGTCGATGGAACTCCACAAACGCTTAACTTAAAAACAATTCTTGAGGAATATGTAAAACATCGTTATCTGGTTGTAAAACGAAGGTCCGAGTTTGAACTTAAACAAGCACAAGCACGACTCCATATTTTAGAGGGTTTAAAGATTGCTGTTGATAATATCGACGCGGTGATACAAACAATCAGGCGTTCTCAAACCCAAGACGATGCTAAGAAAAACTTAATCGATAAATTCAAGCTCACAGAAATTCAAGCAACTGCAATTTTAGATATGCAACTGCGTCGTCTCGCGGCTTTGGAGCGGCAAAAAATTGAAGAAGATTACCAGATGGTAAAAGAAACCATTGAGTACTTGCAGGACTTACTTTCACATCCAGAGAAAATACTTTCCGTTATTAAGGACGAACTTATAAAGCTTAAGGAAAAGTACGGTGACTCCAGACGAACTCGGGTATTCAAAAGCAAAGTAGGGGAGTTTTCTGAAGAGGATCTTATTCCCAACGAACCCACTGTTATAACCTTAACCAACACCGGATATATAAAACGCCAGAGTCTGGCAAGTTTTCGGGTACAAAACAGAGGAGGAAAAGGAATTAAGGGAATGACAACGAAAGAAGAAGATGGTATCTCTCATATTAGATATTCGCAAACACATGACAACTTACTCTTTTTTACGAACAAAGGGAAAACCTATCAGCTTCGAGCATTTGAAATCGCAGAGTCTGGACGAACCAGCAAAGGTACTGCAATCATTAACCTTTTAAGTATTGAACAGGGAGAAAAAGTTGAGTCGTTTGTTGTCTATAATCCGAAAGAACAAAAAAATGGACATGTATTTTTAACAACTCGAAACGGAACGGTTAAAAAAACCAAATTATCAGAATTTGAAAATATTCGGCGAGGTGGCATCGTGGCGATTAAACTCGAATCTAAAGACGAGTTAGTATGGAGTAAAATTACAACTGGTGATGATGATGTTTTAATTGTTACCCGCAATGGGAAAGCGATTCGATTTTCCGAAAAATCAGTACGACCAATGGGAAGAAGCACTATTGGTGTACGAGGGATCAAACTTGCCCAAGAAGATGAGGTAATCGGTATGGACGTAATTGCAAAAGGTGACAACCCGCAATTGTTAACCATTATGGAAAATGGACTTGGCAAAAAAACATCGGTTGACCAGTTTAGAGGGCAAAGCAGGGGAGGACAAGGAGTAAAAGTTGCTCAAGTTACAGAAAAAACAGGCAAAGTAGTGGTAGCGCAAGTCATTCCTCCAAACGCTAAGCAGGTAATTATCACCTCTAAAAAAGGATTGGTAGTAAAACTTGAGCTTTCTTCTGTACCAAAGCTATCACGGGCAACTCAAGGAGTAATTCTTATGAGATTCTCTAGTAGCACAGGCAGCGTTGCGTCCGCAACTTGTGTTGAAGAAGAGTAACAAAATGCTGAATGAAAATTGATGGAAAAGAATTTGCTCGTGAAATCCTTGAAGATCTTCAAAAACGGGTAGAGAAGTATAAAGAAAAAAATCTTACGCCAAACTTAGCGATTATTTTAGTGGGGGATGACTCAGCTTCAGCAGCGTATGTTCGACAAAAAGAATTAAAAGCACAAAGAATCGGCGTACAAACAATCACGTATAATTTAGAACCTAGAATTCAGAATCCAGAGTTGTTGTCAATCATCAAAAAATTAAATTCCAACCAGAACATTCACGGTATTATTGTCCAACGGCCGCTTCCAAACCACATAGACGAACAACGAATATCCCTTGCCGTTGACCCCAGAAAAGACATTGATTCATTTCATCCAAGGTCTCCATACGAAATGCCATTGGCTGCAGCAATAATGAATATATTAGAACATATTTTTAACTCATATTTTAAAAGGAGTATAAAAAAACATCAAAATTATTTAAATTGGTTAAAACAACAGCATATTGTTGTTTTAGGCAAAGGGCAAACAGGTGGAGGACCCACTATTTTATTGCTGAAAAAAATAGGTATTGACCCAGTGGTTGTGGACAGCAAAACGCAAAAACCAGAAGACATTATTAAGTTAGGAGATATTGTTATCTGTGCTGTTGGAAAACCGCATCTTATCACTGGGAATATGCTAAAAAAAGGCGCTATTGTTCTTGGAATTGGTATGTATCGTGGAGAAAATGGTAAACTACACGGTGATTACGAAGAAGACGACGTTAAAAATGTAGCTTCGTACTATTCGCCTATCCCTGGCGGAGTTGGTCCTGTTAACGTTGCCATGCTGCTTTCAAATCTGCTTGAGGCAGTTAAAAATCAAACAAAGGAAATTTAACGAAATATAAACTTCTAAAATAAATCCCAGGGTGCAATCACATTTTACCTCGGAGATGTAAATTATGAAGTTGAACATTTTGCAGGGTTGACAATGATGACTTTTTTTTGCTAAAGTAAATTCCCAGAAGCTAAAAAAAATCTGGTTTTTTTATGCACTCGATACGCTCAGTATCAATACTGAGATTGACGATGTGCGGAGGAGAAGTTTATCTTAAGCAAAGTCGAAAGATTATGGCTAAAAATACGAATCGCAGTGTAATAAATGGTGCTTTTAAAGGTAAAGATATTATCTCTCTCGATCAGTTTTCTCCAAAAGATCTCAAAATTCTTTTTAAACACACCATCACTCTTAAACCGCTCGCAACAAACGCTAAGCCTTCGAAGCTATTGTCTGGGAATATAATAACGCTCTTATTTTACGAACCCTCTAGTCGTACATTTGGTTCTTTTGGTGCCGCAGTAAAACAACTCGGTGGACAAACAGTTGATATTATTAACCCCCAACAGTTTTCTTCTGTATCGAAAGGAGAAACATTAGAGGACACTATTCGTGTGTTTGAAGCTTACTGCGATGCCATAGTAATTCGTCATCCTGTGATAGGAACCGCTCAAAAAGCAGCAGACGCTGCTTTTTTTGTACCAATTATTAACGCCGGAGATGGAATTGGAGAGCATCCGACACAAGCATTGTTGGATCTGTATACTATTTATGAAAAGTTTAAAACACTCGATAACTTAATAGGAGTAGTAGCTGGCGATCTTCTGAATGGACGAACCGTTCATTCGTTGATTCGGGGTCTTGCAAAGTATAAGAGAAACACGCTATATCTGCTTTCTCCAAAATCGCTTCAATTAACCAGAAGCGATTTTTCTTATGTCACAAAACAAGGAATAAAGTTGGTCGAAATAACTTCTGAAAAAGAAATTCCTAAAAACGCGCACTTCTGGTATTGGACGCGGATCCAAAAAGAACGATTCGAGCGAATCGACGAATATGAAAAAGTTAAAAATAACTTCGTGGTAACAAAAGCTATCCTTAAAAAATTTGGTAACAAAGACATGATTCTTATGCATCCACTTCCGCGAGTAGGCGAGATCCAAAACGATATAGACGAAGACAAAAGAGCAGTGTATCTTCGTGCACAAATACGCAATGGCATGTATATTCGAATGGCCTTACTGGCTTTGGTACTTGGAAAAATATAACAATATTTGATTATAGAAAGAATCGATCATCCATCATCAAATTTTAATAATGAATGGTACACTAATCTTAAAGGATGGAACGAAACATGAAGGGAGAAGCTTTGGATACCATAGCAGTGTTGCAGGCGAAGTTGTATTCGCAACCGGCATGGTTGGGTATCCTGAAAGCTTGACTGATCCATCCTATAAAGGTCAGATTCTTATTCTTACGTATCCACTCATTGGCAATTATGGTATTCCTAGTAATTTTTTTTGGGAATCAGACAGAATACAGGTTTCAGGACTCATCGTCTCTTCCTATATTGATACCCCTTCTCATGTTCAAAGCGAACAAAGTCTTTCAGATTGGCTTCAGAAAGAACACACTCCGGCACTTGAGGTAAAAGACACCCGATTGTTAGCCCAAAGACTTCGGACAAAAGGTACTATGCTTGGGAAAATGATTATAGGCAAAGATATTACGTGGTATGATCCCAATCAGGACAACTTGGTAGCCAAGGTCTCTACGAAAAAAATCTTAAACGAGGAAAAAGGAAAAAAAACTGTTGTTCTTATAGATTGTGGCGCCAAACGAAATATTGTAAGGTGTCTTATAAAAAGAAATTTAAGAGTTATTACCATTCCTTGGGATGTTGATCCATTTGAAAAAAATCTTACATTTGATGCGATGATTATTTCTAATGGTCCTGGAGATCCTAAGAAAGCGGACAAAACCATTGCTATTGTTCGAAAAGCCCTTGAACAAAAAACACCACTCTTGGGAATCTGTTTAGGAAACCAACTGCTGGCTCTTGCTGCAGGAGGAAACACCAGTAAGTTAAAATTTGGACATCGGAGTCACAATCAACCCTGCATGCTTATTAACTCTTCTTCCTGCTATATTACCACGCAAAATCATGGATATGCGGTTACTAAAATTCCTCCCCATTTCAAACCATGGTTTCTGAATGCCAATGATAATACCAATGAAGGAATCATCCACGAAAAGCTTCCGATTATGTCTGTGCAATTCCACCCAGAAGCATACCCTGGACCGATGGATACAGAATGGATTTTTGATTATTTTCTGGAAAGAATCGGATAAATTTTCATTTTGAAATTTTTCTTGTATGAGAAATATCAAGAAAGTTCTTGTTTTAGGAAGTGGTGCCCTCAAAATCGGAGAAGCAGGGGAATTTGACTACTCTGGTTCGCAGGCAATAAAAGCTCTCAAAGAAGAAGGTATTAGAACGGTATTGGTCAATCCCAACATTGCGACAATCCAGACATCGGAATTTTTAGCTGACATCGTATACTTCCTACCGGTTAACGAATATTTTGTTGAACAAATTATCAAAAAAGAAAAGCCGGATGGTATTTTTTTGTCATTTGGGGGACAAACCGCGCTTAATTGCGGTATCGCGTTACACAAAAAGGGGATTTTGAAAAAATATCAAGTACATATCTTAGGAACTCAAATTTCTGCTATTATTCTTTCTGAAGACAGAAGAAAATTTGCTCAACAGTTAGCCCGACTTAATGTCCCAACTCCTAAAAGCAAAACAGCTCAATCTGTGAAGAATGCACTAAAAATTGGAAGAGAAATTGGATATCCTGTTATGGTCCGTGCTGGTTTTGCGCTTGGAGGACAGGGATCTGGTATCGCAAGAAGCGAAATCGAATTAGAAAAAATTGCAACAAAAGCATTCGCGTTTGTGCAACAGATTCTTGTTGAACAATATCTTCATCATTATAAAGAAGTAGAATACGAAGTTGTACGAGACAAATATAATAACTGCATTGCCGTATGTAACATGGAAAATATGGATCCATTAGGAATCCATACTGGCGAGTCGATTGTGGTTGCCCCAAGTCAAACTCTTACCAATTTTGAATACCATACTCTCAGATCCGCAGCGATACGAATAGTCCGAAGTCTTGGCATTGTTG
>CAZVON010000014.1:0-24705 GCA_964628435.1 uncultured Gammaproteobacteria bacterium | reverse complement strand
AGAATCGGACGTGGGCAAGGAAACGGTTTGAGGAATGAACAAGAGCGTGGTGTTTTTTTTTGTTTGTTCGTCAATGGTTTTTTTTAAGAGTGGATAAAATCGTTTTTGAATAAGATCAATGATCATGGGAGACGGTGCGCCAATGGTGGCAGTATTTTCTTCGATGGAAATAAGAGCGGTATTTTTAAACAGGGTTAAAAAGTTCGCTCTGGTTACT
The DNA here is from genome assembly GCA_964628435.1 of uncultured Gammaproteobacteria bacterium. Taxonomy (GTDB): domain Bacteria; phylum Patescibacteriota; class Microgenomatia; order Levybacterales; family UBA12049; genus CAZVON01. The sequence goes on along the minus strand of CAZVON010000014.1, from coordinate 24,488 downwards.
TCTTTCTCAACGTGTATTAAGACATTTTTCCAAATAGTAGTAAGATCGTTATTCATGGTTGTTTTTATGTGAAAAGATGAAAGAAGAATGCCAGTAAAAGAACATGATAAGACGCAGTTTAACGATGTGGATAACTCCTTGTCAAGTCCCCAAAACAGGAGGTTGTTTTAAGACAATGAACCTCAAAATTTGATTATTTGCAATGTGAGGATCTATATCAAAATTGGAAAATCCATTTAATTTCTGTTATACTATGATTGTGGAAAAGACAATTAAACTGAAAAAAGTAAAAAGAAAAAGGAAGCATGGGTTTTTATCGCGCACAAAAACGCGCAATGGGAAAAAAATAGTAAAGAGACGAAGAAAAAAAGGAAGAAAGAGGCTTACCATATAGAAAATGTTACACCGCAAGTTTCGATTACCTGCTTCAGGAGTTATTACTTTTACCCAAACAATTCCCGCACCATTTTTTGTGTTAAAAGTTGCTTACAACAACTATAACTATAGCCGATATGGATTTGTAGTTTCAAAAAAAATCGATAAACGGGCAGTGGTACGAAATAGGTTAAAACGATCAATACGATCATGTATAGAACAATCAATTACTCAGATTAAGCCTGGATATGATATGCTATTTATACTGCGAAAAAAAAGTTTGGAAGAAAAAAATATGTGTGAAGTTGTTATTAAGTTATTAACAGACAAAAAATACATGGTATGAAAAATATTTTGCTTTTTGCTATTTCTGTATATCAAGCAGTGGTGTCTCCCCTGCTTAAACAAGTGATAGGAGTTAGGTTTGTGTGTAGATTTACTCCCTCATGTTCTGCCTATGCCCAAAAGGTAATTGGAGAGTATGGAGTTATAAAAGGTGGTATACTTACCACACGGCGTTTTTTTTCCTGCCAGCCATTTTTTAATACAAAAGCATAAATACCATGGGTACATTATTTCAGGACTTTCTCATTAGGCCGATCATCACCATTTTAGTAGTTATTTATCAGGGATTACAGTTTTTACATGTCCCCTATGCACTGGGATTTTCGATTATTCTCCTCACGGTTGTTATCCGACTGATTCTCTATCCAATTATTGCTTCTCAGCTTAAGGCATCAAAAAAAATGCAAGACTTGCATCCGCACTTATCAAAAATAAAAGAGCGGCATAAAGGAGACCACAAGCGAGTTCAGGAAGAAACCATGAAACTGTATAAAGAACATGGAGTAAATCCTGCTGCAGGATGTTTGCCAATGCTTATTCAGCTTCCCATTATCTGGGCGCTCTATTCAGTTTTGCAGCAAATTGTTGGTTTAAAAGGAAGTGCTGTAGTGAGTGAAATTAACAAGTTAGTATATATAGATTCAGTTAAATTATCTACGCCATGGAATCAGCATTTTTTTGGTCTTCCCCTGGGAGAATTTCCCTCAAGTCTTGCTTCAGCTATGCCGTTTATTGTCCTTATTCCTGTTTTCACTGGTGTTTTTCAGCTTGTTCAATCTGCCATGATGTTTCCTCCGAAAAAAGCAACTCCTAAATCGGTGAAAAAAGAAGATGATTTTGCTTCTGCTTTCCAGACACAATCTCTTTATATTTTCCCAGTCATGATTGGGTTTTTCTCCTATACCTTGCCAATCGGATTATCACTGTACTGGAATACGTTCACGATTTTTGGTATACTGCAGCAGTATCAATTACAAGGTATTGGAGGATTGTTAGAATGGAAGAACAAACTACAAACACTATGGATCAAGAAAAAATCATAAAAGAGACAATAGAAGAAGTCCTGCAAAAACTAGAGGTTGCGGCAACTATAGATCTTAAACTTACGGACAATATGGCAGACGTGGTTTTAGATACGCAGGAGAGTGGTCTTATTATTGGATATCATGGAGAGATTCTTGAATCTTTGCAAATGATTCTTTCCTTGATTGTTTCAAAAAAAATCGGGCACTATGTTCGGGTGTCCCTAGAAGTAGGGGATTACAAAAGAAATAGAACACAATATTTAGAGCGAATTGCTCAAGAAGCAAGGCAACGAGCGCTTCAAGAAGGCAGAGCGATTGAGCTACCTAATCTTAAGTCATGGGAACGGCGTATTGTGCATTTATTGTTTCAAGAAGACTCGCAAGTTACTTCAGAATCAATAGGAGAAGGCAGAGATAGAATACTTGTTGTAAAACCTCGATAATGCCAATCGCATTTCTTCGCAAAGCTCAAAGATACCTTTGGTACAGCACTCTCTTTTTGCTACCCACCCAATTAGGCAAACACTTTTGGCCATCCTTCTCATTTGTGAAAGGTGTTGCGAGCGATTATCTCTCTCCTACGGTATATAGTACCGATGTGTTGATAGCTGTATTGTTTTTGATCACTTGTGTTTTATGGATAAAGAATAAAAAAATCAATAATAATGCATGGTGGAATACAAATCGCTTTTGGTACTGCGTTGTTGTTGGTTGGATAGTTTTTACGCTTTTTACCGTTGAGTACCCACTTTTGAGTAGCTATGGCTTTTTGAAACTTTCTGAATACGTATTTTTTGGTATGTTGAGCAAACATCTGCTCAGCAGTGGCCTAATTAGCCCCTATATAGTTGCGGCTATGCTGGGAGCAACTGTTATCTACGAGGTATTTCTTGCGGTTGCGCAATTTGTTAATCAAGGATCAATCAATGGGGCATTTTATTTTGTGGGAGAGCGTTTCTTTACCGCAGATACCTTAGGAATCGCCAATGCGTCGATTCAAGGAGAATTGATTCTTAGGCCCTACGCAACATTTTCGCACCCCAATGTATTAGCTGGATATTTGTTGTTGGTCATGATTTTATTAGCGGGTATTTCTGTAACGCGCGTGTCCACAAAAGGAAAATTTTGGTACTGGATCCTTATGGGTGTTGGGACCACGGGGCTACTGTTGAGTATGAGTAGAATTGCGTGGGTGCTCTGGGTGTTTTTTTTAGTGTTTTGGTTGGTAAAAGACAAGTTAAAGATTAATACATGGTTTTTGGTATTGATACTTGGGACAGGAAGTATATTGTTTGCTCTTACCCCACTTGGGAACAGATTTTTCGAGTTTTCCCTGGCTGAAGAATCAGTAGTTTACAGGCAAAAATTAATAGGCGCGGCAATTGCCATGGCACAACAACACGTTATTAGTGGTGTTGGATTGTACCACTTTCTTCATAATCTCCCATTTTATTTTTCATCCTCAACTGTTTTTTTTGTCCAGCCAGTACACAGCGTCTTTCTTCTTCTTGCCAGCGAGTTAGGAATTGTTGGGTTAGGTGTGATTCTGTTGTTTTTTGTCAAAACGATTCGTCGTATTGTAGGTACTTCCTCAGAACGGTTGTTTGTCCCCAAGTTTTTTCTTTGGTGGCTACTTACTGCTTTTCTTGTGCTTGGGCTTTTTGATCATTATTTTTATACCCTCCAGCAAGGACAACTCTTAACAGCGTTCTTGGGTGGAGTCTGTTGGGCAGTGAGAAACAGGAAGTGATACAATAAAAACACTTTTATGGATCACCGGGTCGTTACGCAAAATGTATTGTATCAAATACTTGGAAAAGGATGTACCGCCCTCATTTCGTTTGCAACAACACTCCTGATAGCTAAAACACTAGGCGTAGTAGGATATGGAACCTTTACCAAAATTACAGGATTTGTCGGGTTGTTTTATATCGTCACTGACTTTGGGCTCAACGCGTTTTTTTTAAAACAAGAACCTTTCAAATCTGCTTTTCGTAGCCTTATTGCGCTTCGGTTGATTTTTGTCCTCTTTATTATTGCTGGTATAGCTAGTGTTTCACTCATATTACCGTATAATGCGTTTCTTAATATAGGGTTTTCTTCGTTTGAGAAAGGAGGAATAATGTTGTTTTCATTGGTGTTGATTGGGTCAGCGCTTCTCTACTCTTCTTCTGCGATTTTTCAAAGACGTAACCGCTACGATTTGTTGACTCGTTCCCAAGCAATTGCCGCCATAATCACGCTCATGCTTACTGTCGTGGCAGTGTATCTACATTCAATCTATGGAGTATTAGCTGCTTTTGTGGTGGGATCTGCCATGGGAGGTGTAGCTTCGATGATTTGGACACAGGAGAAAGTGTTTCCCTTGCACATTGATACTGAGTTTATGAAAAAGCTGTTTGTTGGAAGTATTCCGCTTGGCCTGATGCTACTGTGTAATCTTATCTACTTTCGTATTGATGTGGTATTGTTATCTCTATATCGACCAGCATCTGATGTTGGCATTTATGGTATTGCATATAAGGCATTTGACTTTCTCATTACACTCCCTCTTTTTTTGTCAAATGCGCTTTATCCAACGTTTTTGCTCAACAAAAATAATTATCGAACCTTAATAGGAATAGCTTACAAATACGGCTTTCTTTCAACAATTAGTTCACTTATTGTGCTTGTTATTTTATGGTTTCTTGCTCCACTTTTTTCTCTTATCAGAGAAGAATTTACTCAAGCAATATTTCCTTTTCGGATACTACTGCTTTCTCTTCCCCTCTTTTTTATAACCAGTCTGTTGCAGTGGGTATTGATTACTAAAAATCACCTGTTTTATCTTTTAGGAGTTTACTTTTTCTCTGCTATTTTGTCGATTGTTCTTAATAGTTTGTTTATCCCATCTGGCTCATATGTTGCTGCGTCAATTATTACCGGTGTTACCGAGGCAGTTGTGTTGATATTGCTTTTGGCCCGAGTTATACAGCTTAAGAAAAAATACCCGAATTAACTATGATTATTGTTTATACCGATGGGGGCGCGCGAGGAAATCCAGGTCCTGCTGCCATAGGAGTATATATTGTTGATGACCACCAAACAGTTCTTGCAAGAATTGGGAAAGTGATTGGGGAAACCACCAATAATGTGGCTGAGTATCGCGCGGTTATCGAAGCCCTTCAGTGGCTTATTGATCATCCTGCGCTCCTCAATTCCCATGATCGTATCCACGTGTATATGGATTCAAATTTAGTGGCTTCTCAATTAAATGGCATATTTCGAGTAAAAGATGGCAAGCTTGCGCAGTTAGTGCTTTCTATTCGTACAAAAGAGCCATTGCTTGGGAAACCAGTACGGTATGCTTTTATTCCGCGGGCGCAAAATAAAGAAGCAGACCGTTTAGTGAATCGTGCCCTAGACAATACTGCATAAGTCTCATACAATAGTACCAGGCAAAATACATCTTTTTGCTTCAAGCACACATGGAAACTGCCACGCATAAGCGACCAGTTCTTATTGTTGATAAAAAAGGCATAATGGGAACTCTCCTAGCCCAATTTTTAACGGAAATACCATTGGTAGTAGTTGTTCCTTCTAAATACCAGCGTATTTTTAATCAACAAAGAGTTTCTGTAGTAGGATATAATCGCAAAATTCCCACAATTCCAGATATCAGCTATGCGGCAATTGTAGTCGTATATCATGGAGAAAAAGAAATTGAGGTGCTTTTACAGGATTTTTATGATAAAGCAGCCAACGATAACGGTAGGCTCATTATTCTTACCACATTGTCTTCTACACAAAACATCTCAATGCAGATGTTTTACAAACTCCATCCAGCGATTAACTTAGTGGTGGTAGGAGATCTTTTTGGAAATAATGAAATACTCTCAGAAATTTCTCCCATTCATACCATGCTTGAGGAGCTGTTACGTATCAAGCGGGTGAGACTTTCTTCAATGGGACTGACGCATCGCTATCCAGTTTATATAGAAGATGTCTTATTAGCTTTGCGGCAGATAATTTTCACTGGAAAAAGGGGAGAATGGTTTGTGTTGGCTGAGCCTCATCCAATTACAGAGCTTTCCTTTGTTCGGTTTATTCAAAAAATAGATCCATTGGTAAAGGTTGATTTTGATCAGCATCAGAGTGCCTCTCAACAACAGAATCCCTCTTTTTTAGCAAACGCAGTCTATCTGTTAGGAACACACTACCAATGGCAAGAGCGACTCAAGCAAACCTATTTGATAGACCAACAAACTCCATCGATAAAACAGGCAATACAACACTCTCAAAAAATTCATGCCAGGCCGCGTCGGTCACCGGTATCTAAAAAAGCTATACTAAAGATGTTTTTTTTACTCGTGATTACCCTTATTTTTTTCCCACTGCTTGCTACGATGTTTTTTGCCGGGTATGGGATCTACCAACTTACGCGCCTTGAAAAAGAAATCTCAACAGGAAATATACAGCAAGCCATGCGTAGTGGTTCTGCTTCGCATACGGCATTTGCTATAGCATCAAAACCAGCATGGTTTCTTGAAGCTGAATTGACAATGATTGGAAAAACCACATGGGCAGCCCTTTTGGTTAAAAACCTTTCTCTTGCGCAAGAAGTGTCTATGGTAAGTACAGAATCACTGGCAAGTCTTGAAAAAATCCGCGCAGTGCTTACAGGGAAAAGCATTCAACCGCAAAGTGATATTACTTCTTCGGTACGGCAACTCAATGGCGCGCTTCTTTCTTTTCAGAAGTTGCATGTTGAATTTCAAGATCCCTCAAACAGGATGTTTGATAATCTTATCAAGAGCAATCAGTACCTAAATGAAAAAAGAATCGAGAATATGCAAAAAATCATGCCTTTGGCAACAACGCTTTTACAAAGTATCCCTGAAATACTGGGGGTAGGGGAGAAACGATCGTATTTGGTTTTGTTTCAAAATAACATGGAGCTTCGACCAACAGGCGGATTTATTGGCTCTTATGGATTGATGCGGTTTGACAATGGACGGCTGGTAGATTTTACCATTCACGATGTCTATGATGCAGATGGTCAGTTAAAAGGTCATGTAGAGCCGCCATTTCCTCTTAGACGTTATCTTCCATCAGTACACTGGTATTTACGGGACTCAAATTTTGACGTTGATTTTTCCAAAGCGGCCTCGAATGCAGCCTATTTCTTGCAGCAGGAAACTGGTATGGTAGTTGATGGAGTCATTGCTATTGATGTCTCGTTTGCAAAACATGTCGTTTCAGCGCTGCGATCAGTATATGTTCCAGACTATCAACAAACGGTTACTGCTGATAATTTTTATTTGGTTACTCAACGCCATGCAGAAAAAGATTTTTTCCCAGGGTCAACGCAAAAGAAAGACTTCTTAAAAGCCTTGTTTGCCGCTATACAGCAGAAATTAACCACCCAAAAAATTCTGCCCTATGATAAGCTGGCTCAGGCAGCGTATGAAGGGATAACTGAAAAACATATTCTCTTTTCGTTTAGTAAACCTGCTCTTGCCAGCCTTTACGAAGTTGAAGGGTATTCTTCATCGCTTTTGGATACTCGGGAGAAAAAAGAGGGACAAATTCTCGATTTTTTGGGGATCAATGAAGCAAATCTTGGCATAAACAAAGCCAATTATTTTATTGAACGAAAAGTAAAACAAGAGGTAATGCTCAATAATCAAGGAGAGATTTCCTCAAACGTTACCGCGTATTACACCAATAGAAGTACTATATGGCCAGGTGGTGATTATAAAGCATACATTCGCTTTATTGTCCCATTGGGAGCGCGTCTTACATCGGTTACCATTGATGGGCAGATTCAAAAGATAACGCCAGCCATAACAGATTTTTCGATATATGAAAAAAAAGGGTTTGTCCCGCCAACACAGCTTGAAGTAGATCAGTATGACGAGCGGGGAAAAACGATTTATGGATTGTTAGTTGTGGTTGCGGCTGGAAAATCAAAAACTGTGAAAATAGCGTATATATTGCCTCAAAAAACAGATCTGAAGTCTCCTGTGTTTTTATACGATCATGTTTTATTTAAGCAGCCGGGCACCGACCAAGATCCTTTTCTTTTTACATTTTCTCATCCTGCTTCATTGACTGCGTTTCGCATTCCACGTGGATTTACGAAGCAGCCAAATAAAGTGTCGTATTTAAATAGGCTTACCCAAGACACGTATTTTACCCTCGAATTCACCCAAAGATAACACAAGAGGGTGATCTTTTTGTATAATAAACCATTATGGATTTATTTGCTGTGCTTTTTACCGTCTTAGGATTATCGCTGTTTGAAATAATCAGCAGTGTTGATAATGCCATTATTAACGCCGAAGTGCTTTCGACCATGGGCAAAAAAGCGCGTCAGTGGTTTTTATTCTGGGGATTATTATTTGCGGTGTTTATTATAAGAGGTTTTTTGCCATGGGGGATTGTTTGGGCAACAGTACCGTCTCTTGGTCCAATTGGCGCATTAACAGCGACATTTAGCAATGATCCATTCGTTATTAAGGCAATTGAATCTTCAGCGCCATTACTCTTGATTGGTGGGGGAACCTTTTTGGTCTTTTTATTCTTCCATTGGTTGTTTTTAGAACCGAAAAACTATGGTTTAAAAGGCGAACGGTTTTTCCATGCTCAGGGGGTATGGTTTTACGCAATAGTTTCCGTGGTGCTTGCAGTAATTGTCTGGTTTGCGCTTCAGACAAATCCTTTCATGGCATTTGGTGCGGTAGTCGGCTCAACAGCATTTTTTATTACCCATGGATTCAAACAGAATGCGCAGCAAGAAGAAAAACGGTTAATGGAAATAGGACGTTCGGATGTTAGTAAAATTTTATATTTAGAAGTAATCGACGCAACCTTTTCTATTGACGGAGTTTTAGGTGCGTTTGCGTTTACCTTATCGGTTCCACTGATATTATTTGGAAATGGTTTGGGAGCAATTGTGCTTCGTCAATTAACCATTGGCAATATTGATCGGATCAAAAAGTATCGGTATTTGAAAAATGGCGCCATGTACTCAATTTTAGCTCTTGGCACAATTATGGTGCTGGATAGTTTTGGATTCCATATTCCACACTGGTTGTCTCCGCTTACCACGTTTGGGGTAGTTGGATATTTCTTATACAAATCAATGCGTGAGACTGGTTAATTGTTATACTCACGTAAAGAGCAAGCATCTCCTATACATACCTTACAAGGAGTTTTTTTTGACTTTCTCATCGCTCGTCCATGTTCAATCAGAAGATAGGTGAGTGGAAACCATTCCTTTTTAGGAAAAAGCTTCATGAGGTCCTGTTCGATTTTATCAGGAGTTGTTTGCTTGGTAAATCCAAACTTCTGTGCTTGTTTTTTAACATGCGTATCAACAGCAATCCCTTCAACAATTCCATACGCGTTGCCAAGTACCACGTTTGCTGTTTTTCTGCCAACTCCTGGAACCGTAAGCATATCTTCCATAGTCTGTGGAATATGTCCGTTAAACTTTTCCAAAATTACCTTGGCAGCAGCTTGAATATTTTTTGCCTTGTTCTTATAAAACCCGGTTGACTTAATATCCTGCTCAAGCTCATCAAGATTAACTATGGCAAAGTTAAGTATTTCAATGATCTCAGAATTGAGAGTTTTGAATTTAAGGTTGTAGTTTTGCGCTTTGAGTTTTGTGCTTTGAGATTCTTTACGGTATTTTGGAAATATCTTTGATGTTACTTTGTTTACCATTACGTCTGTACATTGTGCTGATAAAATGACTGCTGCCAAAAGCTCCCAGTTGTTTTCGTAGGTTAAAATTATTTTGGCATGGGGATAGTGAGTTTTTAATAAAGATAATACTAACTGAGCCCTTTGTTTTATACTCGTCATTTTGGTTATTGTAGCATATTGAAAAGGAGTATTGGAGCTATTTCACATATCGTCGGTATTGTCCAAGTTGAAAGACATTATGCGGTCTATTTCCAGTGGCTTCAAACACCTTTTGGGAAATAACTTGTCGTTGATCTGGCTGAATAATCGCTGGTCTGTCTTGTGGGGTAAAGGTCATGGGGAGTGATTCAATAGGAAAAGGAATAGATATTTTGCCATTTCTTGCATGAGTACGTGCTATAACAGGTTGTTTCTCAAGATCTACTGATCGACTTTGTTCGCTAATAACTGACATTTTATCATTTTAAACAATAGCTACCTAAAGTGCTTGACGCTAAGAAGACCAGATAATAACAGGTTAATGACACCAACCTGACAAAAAGTAATTAGCAAATAAACTGGGAGTTAATATTACGCTAGTGAATACTACTTTGGATTAACGGATGGTTGAGTGTTATAAATAAACTTATCTTTTTGAGGTGTGTAAAGGAGATCTAAATGGGGCAGGAAGTTGTATCCATTTCCCCTCTGGGATGAGTGCGTCATGTGGATTAAGATTGTCTGTTACTTCCCAAATGGTTACTTTTGCCACTTGTTCTCCTCCTAGATCAGGAGTAACTTGCGTGTGATATTCACCATCCTCTGTTGCTGGAAGCGCTCCATACGTTTCTGCGCGATACATTCGCAATTCCGGACTAAGTTCTGTAATTCTCATATAGACATTATATAGGCAAAAAAAAAGTCTGCTTGACGGATTGCAAACACAACACTGACATCAACCTGACAAAACCATCAATATTTTAGATATTGGTTTATTTCATGGGGACTTCCCAAAATTACTGGGGTTTTTTGGTGAAGAGACAGAGGGATTAGTAACCTTGGATCTTTATTGTTAATACCAATTGATTTGCCGCCTGCTTGTTGTATAATAAAACTTATGGGATTTACTTCATACATAAGCCGCAATTTCCCAGAAGTATTTTTATTATCAGCAGGGTAGAGGAAAATGCCACCTTTTAAAAGAGTGCGGTGAACATCTGCAACGAGTGAACCAATATACCGTGCTTTGTACTCCTTTGTTTTGAGCAAGCGAATATACCCTAATAAATTCCTATCATAATAAAGTGAGTTTGCTTCGTTGATTGAGTATATTGATCCTTTTTGCGGAATTTTGATGTTTGGATGAGAAAGCAAGAAACTGCCAATGGATGGATCTAAGGTAAACCCATTCACCCCATTGCCTACAGTATAGACGAACATGTCACTGGATCCATACAAGACATATCCAGCTGCAACTTGTTTGGTTCCTGGCTGCAGGACTGAATAAGACTTGTGATAGATAGAAAAAATCGTGCCAATGCTTACATTTACATCCGTATTGGAGGAACCGTCTAATGGATCAAAAAACACTATATATTCACCGTTTTTGGTAAGATTCACTTCTTGTTCCATTTCCTCAGACGCGGCAATGGCAACTTGTTTGGTTGAAGCAAGAACCTCTAATATCAGTTGGTTGGCAAAGACATCCATCTTTTGGACTTCATCTAAAGATTGATTTTTGTCTCCAGTTGCTCCTAAGATATCAACAAGACCTGCTTTTTTTACATGGGCAGCAATAATTTTGGTAGCGTATTCTAGTTGGGTAAGAAGGAGAGTAAAATTACCTTTTGCGTTTTTAAATCCTCGTTCTTCCTCGAGGATAAATTCTATCAGGGAGACGGGTTTGTTCATTGGATATAGTTTTCTACCAGTTTCTTGGTATTTTTGATATTCAGTTGTTCAAACAAAAACGCAAATTGGTCTTCCAGTTTTTGTATAATTGGTTGCTTTTCGTTTTCAGAAAGATTCCAGAGTTTCTGTTTAAAAGGACCGAGTGCTTTTTTTCGGGTTTTATATATAAACTGTTCTTCATTCCATGCATCCTCTTTTTCTTTCTGCAAATTTTGTTTTACCCACGCGTGCATTTGGTTGCGCAGAGAGGAGGGAATCGTCTCGTACACAATATTCTGAAAACCAGTTGCTAAATGGATTTCAAGAGTACTATTTTGCGGAAATTTACTAAACAGTTCATTGGGAAGGGTAGAAGCACCATGCTGAACTGATCCGCCAATATGATACTTGGTACGCGCGACCTTGCTGATGAGTTTGAGGACTTCAAAATCCAGTTTGACATCAGCAATTTTTCCATCAGGTAAAGGTACGCCACCATGAGTTGTCCCTGTTTGTACACTTACTTTACTGATTCCTGTGCTACCGTTTAGCAGTTTTAGATAGCCATTCATAAATGCTTCAAATTCCAAAGTAGTACTATTTTTACCACCAATATGCCCAATCTCACCGCCTATAGAGATAGTTGTGTTTTTAGGTTCAAGACTTCGAATATATTCAGTAAGCTGTGCGGTAACTTCGTAATTGGTTTTCTGTTGTTCATCTTGGGTTGGTTTTGACAGGTCAACGAGTGTTGACGCATCAATGTCAATATTATAAAATCCTGCTTCAATGGATTCTTTGACTAACGATTTGATGTTATTTATTTCTTCATCTGGGTTTTGAGCAAATTTGTTTTTGCTCAGTTGGCAATGATCAGCCTGAATATATACAGGGCCGCGATAACCTTCTTTAATAGCAGCTGCTAGTACTGCACCTACGTATTCATCTGGCCGTTGATCAGTATATTGAATTTCAGACCGAGCGATTTCAAAAATTACCGTACCAATGTTATAAGTATTCATCAAACGGAAAACGGTACGTGCAGTATCATAGGTAAGAGTACGAATGTTAATAGCAGGAACAGTAAAGTCTGGTTTAACTTTCCCACTACCAATTGCTGCGTAAAAAAAGTGAATCGAAGAGGGTATAATACCAAAAGCAGTTGCTAGGTCTCGAATCGCTACTCGTGTTTCTTTTTTTAGGGTGTTGTCAGATGTAAAAACCGCTGTATAAATAAGGTTGTCAATAATTTTTTCAGAAAGAAGTTTTGGGTTTGTTACCCAAGGTGTAGAATCAGTCTTTTGATAAACTTGAGAAAGGTCATCTGAAAGCTGCGTTAATGAGGTATACATACAATATCTTGTATTTTAATGGAGAGCTTAAGGTTTCGCAACGGTTGAACTTTCTCTCAGTCGGGATTCTGGAATAACATATACATCGTATGTGTCTTCAAGTTGAAAAACTTGTGGGTCCGCAAGAGGAGAGACTGCATCTCGTAAATAAAGAACTGGGTGTCCACCATTGCCATTTGGTTTTGCATGAACTGTTTTAATTGTGGTCCATTCGCCTTCAACCAAAGCTTTTGGGTCAGCTGTTCTTACTGCGGCTTCTTCATTTCGAAGATCATGGTGGGTAACAAGGGGATCTTCTGCGACTATAAGGGTTCCTGTTTTTCGGTTGAGTATTACTGCTTGAGGGGCGGAAAAATCAGGATTCTTAAATTGCCAGCGTGCTTCTCCTTCTGATCGCCTATGTCGATCTGCTGCAAATGCATTAAGACCTTCAACAACAGGTTTTGCTAAAAGCATTTCCGTTTGATTGAACATACACTTATTATTTACCACGAAAACTCTAACTGCTTGACGAGTGCCCAACACATTTATGACAGCAACCTGACAAAATCCTTGTATTGCCAAAAATAATCAGAATAAGTACAATTGGCTTCATGGACTCCGTGATTATTGAGTCACAGTATCCAATCTTGTTTCGAAAACAAGAAGCAACAGTTTTGGGTAACCACTTAAAAAATCGTCACAGCGTTGTGTTGGTGGGTATGAAACGCGTGGGGATTAGTAATTTCTTACGGTTTTTTTTGTGCCACAAGGGAATTGTTAGAGAGTATATTAGCAAGACGCAAAAACATATTTTTATAAAAGTTGACTTGAACGATTTGGTTGAGCGAGAGTTATTCCCCTTTTGGACATTAACCCTTAAACGCATTGTCGATACCGTTGAAGAAAAAGATCTTGGCAAGGAGACCACGCGGTACATCCAAAACCTCTTTTTAGATAGTATTCAAACCCAAGATTTATTTCTAACAATCGATAGTGTTCGCAAAGCCTTAATGCGATTAGTAGATAATCATTTTTCCCCAACACTGTTTTTCCTCCGATTTGATCGCATTAAAGACGCAGTAACTCCTGAGTTTTTTGGCAATCTGCAGGGTTTGCGTGATGCAACCCATCAGAAAGTCGCGTACGTGTTTACGAGCTTCCGCAGTCTTGATCGGTTATCACCGCATGTATTTACCAAAGCGTCACTTTTAATGTTTGCCCAAGATCTATATATAAAACCAGCACGCAAAGACGATACTTACAGTATTTTTAAAACCTACAAAAATATGTATCGATTAGGACTTGATTCACAGATCGAAGAAGCACTTTTTGATAGCGTGGATGGGTATATTCAGTATTTACAGCTTGCTCTTATTTTTTTACATGAGCGGCGGAAAATGATTAAAAGCAAAGCAGAATTGTTTGACGCCCTAGTTAAAGATGAGCGGATTAGTCTTCAGTCAGAAGAACTCTGGGAAAGTTTAGATTCTTTAGAACAGAATGTGTTGTTAAAAGTTTCCAAAGGGCAAGAGGTAACAGAGGAAGAAAAAAAGATAGCGTCATATGTATGGGATACTGGGTTTATTGCCGAATATAGTGGAAAGCGGTCATTGTTTAGTCCACTGTTTGACTACCATTTAAAGCAGCGGGACATCCAAAATGGGGGAGGGATATCTGATTTTACTAAAAAAGAAAACAGCTTATTTACTCTATTAAAGCAAAAAGCTGGGGAAATCTGTGAGCGTGAAGAAATTGTTGAGGCTGTCTGGCCAGAAGTTGAAGCGTTTGGCGTATCTGACTGGGCAATTGATCGGCTCGTTGCGCGGGTACGTAGTAAACTCAAGCTTCAGAAGAGCAAATTTGAGATACAGACTATTAAAACCCGCGGCTACCGTCTCGTATCCTCGTGGAACCAATAATAAGAAGATCGGGAATAAATCGGGAAATCTTCGGGAATAATTTCTTCTTGACAGGAGTTTTAAAGTGTGTATAATAAATGTGTATATGAACAGCCAGCGAATCAATATTACGCTTCCTTTTGAACTTGTTCGAGATCTACGGCTGCAGATCCCAACTCGATTAAGAAGTAAATTCATTGCGGGAGCTATTAAAGATAAACTCAACAAACAAGACCTCAAAGAACAATTGCGCAAAAGCGCACAAGCGCAAAAAGAGATTATCAAAGAAATCCAGGAAGATTTCAAGTATGCCGATGCGGAAATCCTTGCAAAATTACCCTAAGCGTGGAGAAATTTATATTACTGATCTTAATCCATCTTTTGGCCATGAAATTCACAAAAAAAGACCAGTTTTGATAATTTCACATAACTCTTTTAACCAAACGTTCCCAACAGTTGTTGTTATTCCATTTAGCTCTATTGTTCCTGATTTTGTGGGTCCTGATGTAGTAAAGGTGACGTTACTGAAAGGATTAGACAAGCCATCTTTGATTCTTATTCACCAAATACGCGTAGTTGACAAAGCAAGACTAATAAAAAAGATAGGATCGCTCACAAAACAAAAATTTGCCGAAGTGGAGGAATCGTTAAAACTCGTCCTCGGACTTGCGCCTTTCACATAAAACAGCGAGTATGTTAGAATTAGCTTTGAATATAGCATATGGATAAGACATACAATCACAAAGACGTAGAGGAGAGAATTTATAAAAACTGGGAAGAAAAGGGATATTTTAAGCCGGAAGTAAATCCTCACGGAAAACCATACTGCATCATTCTGCCGCCACCTAATGCCAATGGCGCCTTGCATTTTGGTCATGCCATGTTTACGGTTGAGGATATTTTAATTCGGTATCATCGAATGAAGGGGGATGCTGCGTTGTGGGTTCCAGGGACTGATCATGCTGGAATCGAAACACAGTTTGTGTTTGAGAAAAAACTTAAAGCAGAAGGAAAGTCTAGGCTAGACTTTGACCAGGAAACACTCTACAAGATGATTTACGAGTATGTTGAAGAACATAGGGGAGGTATACAAAATCAGCTGCGAAAACTGGGATTTTCCTTGGACTGGTCCCGGGAAAAATACACGCTTGATCCAGATATTATCAGGCTAGTCTATAAAACATTTAAGAGAATGTATGACGATGGGCTCATATATCGGGATTATAGGCTAATTAATTATTGTACATATGATGGTACGAGTTTTTCAGATTTGGAAGTATTATACGAAGAAAAAAAAGCCCTGCTTTACTACCTAAAGTATGGGCCATTTACTATCGCGACTGTTCGTCCTGAGACCAAATTTCGCGATACCGCGCTTGCGGTTAACCCGAATGATCCTCGGTATAAAGATAAAATAGGGAAAGCATATGAAATTTTGGGGCTTTTGGGTCCGGTGCAAATGACTGTCATTGCCGATCCGGAAGTTAATCCTGAGTTTGGCACCGGTATTATGAAGGTTACCCCGGCCCATGATCCGCACGATTTTGATCTGGGCAAGAAATATAATTTGCCAGTCACTCCCATTATTGGCTTTGACGGGAAAATGGATTTTTCGTGGTTTTTAAAAAAGAAAAATATTGACCCAAAATATAAAGCGCGTGCGGAAATATATCATGGGAAGTATGTCAAAGAAGCGCGTAAACTAATGGTTAAAGACTTGCAGGAAGACGGGTTGCTATTGAAGACCGATGAAAACTATACCCATCGAATCGGCCTTTGTTATAGATGCAAAAATGTTTTGGAGCCATTACCGCTTGAACAGTGGTTTATAAAGGTTCAGTCGCTCAAAGAAAAAGCAATTGAAGCGGTTAAGAACGGCCTGCCTGCCGGCAGGCAGGGTGAAATAAAAATATACCCAAAAAACTTTGAACATCATTATTTTCAATGGTTAGAGAATCTTCGCGACTGGAATATTTCTCGTCAAATTGTATGGGGGATTCGCATTCCTGCATGGAAAAACAAAAAAACAGGTAAATGGATGGTAACCGAAGGAGAAGTGCCAAAAGGAGAAGAATGGGAACAAGATACAGACACGTTTGATACGTGGTTTTCTTCAGGCCAGTGGCCCTTCGCTACGCTCAGGGCAAGCAGAAATAAAGATGATTTTGAGAGATTTTACCCAACCAGTGTTATGGAAACAGGCCATGATATTTTGCGGGCATGGGTTTCCCGCATGGTTATGCTTGGAGTATATATTACCGGTGAGGTTCCGTTTAGAGATGTGTTGTTTCATGGATTGGTAAATGATCCGTATGGGGAAAAGATGAGTAAATCAAAAGGAAATGTGGTAAATCCTTTAGCGTTAGTAGATCAATATGGGGCTGATGCCGTGCGGTTTGCATTGGTCTACGGAAATGCAACAGGGAATGATCAAAGCCTGTCGTATTCCAAACTGGACGCATCCCGAAAATTTAGTAACAAACTTTGGAATATGGGAAGATTCATCTCGACGAACCGAGTTCAAAGCGCGAATCTCAAAGCGCAAAACTTTAAAGAACTTTTAGAACTGGCAAAGAATGAGAAAGATAAGGAGATGATAGAGAAAACACAAAAATTGATCAAAGATGTAACAACAGACATTGAAAAGTATAACTTTAACTATGCTGCAGAGAAGTTATACGAATATATTTGGCACGTCTTTGCCGATACGTATATAGAAGACGTTAAGAATCGTCTTGACGCAAATTCTTTCCTTATCCTTCATTCATTATTCATAATTCTTCTTAAATTGCTTCATCCTTTTATGCCGTTTATCACAGAAGAGATCTATCAACGAATGGTAAATAACGGATCAATTATGGTATCTTCGTGGCCAGAGTAGTATGAATAAATCCACTTCATGGCAAGCTCCTAAGCCGCCGTTTCGCATATACAAGAAAAAAGTATTTGAAAATAATATTAAAGTATCAGATTTTATATACCACATAGGTGAATCACCGATTCTTCGGCAAAAATCAAAACATGTTGAAGTCTTAGCCATTCATACAAAAGACTTTCAACAAAAAATTGCGTATCTTAAAAAATGTTTACTCAGATACCGAAAACTAACTGGAATGGGTAGAGGTATTGCAGCAGTACAAATTGGGATTTTGGAGCGACTTGCTGTTATTTACATGCCAGAAACGCCACAGCATTTAGAACTTATTATCAATCCAAGTGTCACAAAACGATCACAAAAAGTACTGGAGTACCCAGAGATATGCATGAGCGCAAATCCTCTCATTGCAAGGGTAGTACGACCAGCATGGATTGAGTTTGAGTATTATACTCAGCAAGGAGAAAAAAAGGTTTGGAAGAGAAAAGCAGGCAATACGCAAGAGAAGATGTATAACCGGGTTTTTCAGCACGAAATAGATCACATGGATGGTATTATTAATATAGATACCGTACAATCAAAAGATCTCATTTTCGAAACAGACCCTACCTTTTATGGAAAAGCAACGTTTAAGGAAATCTAAGTCCAAAGTGAAGCGAGCCAACACTGCTTCTGTCGTGTCAACAGACCCAAAAATGTATAGCATTTTCACTGATTATCGAGTATATGCTGGCATTGTCTTGTTGATAATGCTGTTTCTTATTGCATCTTCTGGAGTTAAACTTTACAAAAGCATTCAGAAAAAAAACAAAGTTGTGGCAGAACGCAATATTCTTTTAAACGACGTGCGAAAATGGGAAGAAATTGCAAAGAGGTATCCTGGATATAGAGATGGGTATTTCAACCTTGCGCTATTAGAATATAGACTTGGTAGTACGAGAAAGGCCAAAGAATATCTCAATAAAACATTAGAGCTTGATCCTAATTTTGAAGCAGGAAGGAAACTCGAAAAGCTAATCGATTAATTTTTTGAAAATTACTTAGATTCTGTAACTCCTGCTTTTTTCTCTCCTTGAGACTCGGCAGGTTTGGCTTGATCAGATGCTTCAGTTGGTTTTTCACCTTCGGCTGGTTGTTCAGCTGTTTCTGCGGATTCTGCTTTGGTCGCGTCTGACGCGACTTTGGCTGCTTCTGCTGCTGCAGCTTCAGCCGCAGCTTGTTCTTGGGCTTCTTTTGAAACAAGTTCGTCTATCTTTACTACCACCTGTCCTGGATCAGTTAGGATTTCAACTCCAGAAGGTTTCTGAAGATCAGCAACCGTTATTTGGTCGCCAACTGCTGCTAAGTGTTCTACGGTTACTTCAATTTTCTCTGGAAGATCAGCTGGAAGCGCTTCGACCTCGACTTCTGATAAAGGTTGGAGAAGTAGTCCTAATTTATCAACGACTGCTTTTGGTTCGCCAACAATAACTACAGGCACCATTGTTTTTACTTTCTCCTTAAGATTCACCTGGTAGAAATCTGCATGAAGCGCAAGACGGGTGATAGGGTCGTATTGGACATTGTGAATAAGGACAGGCCGTACTTCTCCATTTACGTGTACATCCAACAGTCCTGTTTCACCTGTTTCCTTAAATACTTGGTCAAAATCTTTGTGCGCGACCTGGACAGCAAAAGATGTGATGCCTTTGCCATAAATATTAGCAGGAAGAAGCCCTTCTTTTCGAAGTTTCTTGACTTTTTTACCCAACATATCCCTTTTTTGTACGGCTAGTTGCAGTCGTTTCATTAAGCAGTATTGTATATGAAATAGTAGAAATTTACAAGCGCCGTTTGGTAGACATACAAATTATTTTAATGTTTTAAAACATTAAAACACTAAAAAGAGTCCTAAGCCTCCCCTAAGTCCCTAGGTGCTCTCTGTAATTCACCTCTCAGGTGAACAGAGAGTATCGAAGCTTCGGGCCCGGTAAGTAAAAATGTGCCAGCCGGATTTGACAAATAGCCCATAGAATGCTAATATCCTTAACCATATGGCAGAGCGGATTCAAGATTTACTAGCTCGACACAAATATGCCCAAATTAAGGTCGGTAACTCAAGGGCAGCACGAATCCTTAAGAATGCACAGTTAGTTATTGCTCGTGCAGCTGCTAGGGGAGCATTTGCTCCAGATGGCGTTGTATCAGTAACTCCAGATAACACCCAAGAAGCACAAAGATTAGTAGTAGCAGAGTCAGTAGCTCTTAAAGTCTTTTTTGGCAAAGATATCCCAGTCCCACAACCTCCAGCAGAACTATTTAAAACCCAGGACGCTCTGAAGGAAAAAGGCGTTGCCGGATTTGAAGCACATTATCTTCCAGGAGAGCAGTTATCACAAAAAGATAAACTACCTGGCTGGAAAGTCAAACCCGAAGAGTGGTTTTGGCGACAAATTAAAGATGGCACTGTTGCAAAAGACGCAGCCACTTTAAGAGCCGGTTGGTATCTAGTTGAGGGTAGAAATAAACCTGATTACCAAGATGGCCAACAAATGTATGAAAACGATCCTTTTGCTCCTTTAATGCAGGATTTAAGAGGTTCCGGCAGAATTCAAAAATACCAGTATGTTCCAGATAATTCTCGTTTTGGTCCTTCAGCAGGTGAGATAGAGCAAGTAATATTACCCGAATTTGCCAGAATAAACCTTCCAGCAAGCGCGTTAATGAGAACCCCTCGAGAGATAGAATTTAATGTATTAGGAAATATGTATCATCCAGAATGGGGTCAAACTAATACCTGGGAAGTAATGAACGATCAATTTGGGCGCGGTGGCCGTCTGGGTGGGTGGTGACTCCGATTGCGGTGGTTTGGCTGGTGTCGACTACGATTCGTCCGACCGTCGTGGTGACGGCATGGCTTTCCGTTCTCTGGTAGAATTTCCCTCCAATTAACTCTTTGTCTTTGGAAAAGTAGCTCTTGGACCATCCCTTGGAATTTTTCTTCTTGAAAACTTGGCGTATATTTTCTAGAATCTGATTTGATCAGGTTAATGATCTCAAGAAAAATTTTTTGAGACACCGGATCTTTTGTTGGAGTAATGTTTGAGAGTTTTAACTTCACGGGGTTAAAAGAGTAAATATCCGGCAAAACCTAAAAGGGAAACTACGTACCCGGCTTTAGTCCCACATTTTTGGGCGGATGAAATACAGAAGATAGAGAAATCAATCTTCAGTGACTTATAAAGAAGCTGGATACTATCTTTGAGCACGGTGACCGTCTAATTGGTGGTAACTCCGATTACGGTGGTTTAGCTAATGTCAACTACAATTCGTCCGACAATCGTAATGACAACATGGCTTTCCGTTCACTGATAGTTTTTCTTTTAGGGGGAATTTATTGTTTGACGGTTCTTATCCAACCGCCAAGCATTTTACCAATCTCAAGAAGTTGTGAGATAAGTTGCTGGTATTTGTTGTTTTCTAAACATTTTGTTTCGGAAGCAAGTCTTAACAATATCTTTAACAGGTCAACTTTAACACTAATTTTTTGTAGATAAACTAGCTTCTGCTCACGAGGTAAATATCCTGCCACAATTATAAGCTCAATTACTTCAAGAGTGGTTATGTCAACTTTCTGCCCCAATGTATATTTCTTAGTTTTAGGGAATAGGCTCAAGTATTGGCTGAAGAGTTTATAGAAGTCATATGCTTTGCTTAGTATTGGAATATCAAGACTATAACTGTGTGTGCGTGTGTGAATATCTTTACTTGATTGCATAAGTTATGGAAAATAAATCGAAAAAGGCAGAGGACAGAAGTAATTTCGAGTATTCGGAGTTTATCCCATTGGACCAGCTTTATCAAGCCTGGAATGAGTTTAAGAAGGGTAAAAGAAGCAGGGGAGATGTCCAATTATTTGAAAGAAACCTAGAGGATAATTTGAATGATTTACATGAGGCGTTAAAAAACAAAACGTATCATCATGGCAAGTACTTCTCGTTTTATGTTCATGATCCTAAACAGCGTCATATCCACAAAGCTTCAGTTGCCGATAGGGTAGTGCACCATCTTCTCTATAAGTTTTTATATGAGCTATTTGATAAAACTTTTATCTATGATTCTTATTCCTGCCGATTGAGTAAAGGAACTCATAAAGGAGTAGAGAGGTTGGAAAAAGTTGCCAGGAAGGTATCTAAAAACTACTCCAGGGATTGTTGGTCCTTAAAATGCGATATTAAAAAATTCTTTGCCTCAGTTGACCACGAAATACTGCTCGAACTTCTTGAAAAGAAGATTAAGGATCCAGATATCATTTGGTTGCTTAAACATGTAATAAATAGCTTTCATTCAGAAAAAGGAAAAAGCAAAGGTATTCCGCTTGGTAATTTAACTTCTCAGGTATTTGGTAATATTTATATGAATGAATTGGATCAATTTGTTAAACATCATCTGGGAGTTAAATATTATCTGCGATATGCGGATGACTTTTTGTTTTTAGCACCAGATAGAGAATCCCTAAATTTATACCTTGAGCCAATTAAAGAATTTCTGAGTAGCAAGTTGAAATTAGATCTGCACCCTAAAAAAATTATTTTTCGAAAACTTGAATGGGGAATAGATTTTTTAGGTTACTTAACATTACCTTACTACAGAATTCCCCGGACCAAAACGAAAAGAAGAATCTTTAAGCAGATAAAAACTAAAATAGATTCGCCAAACTTTAATCAATCGTTGCAATCCTATTTAGGATATTTCATTCACGCTAACAGTTATAAATTAACGCAAAAATTAAAAAATCAGATTTGGTTTTGGTAGGAGAATAAAATCTCGGGCAATTTCTTATAACCATTGATTACTATAAATTCGCATTTATTCGAGATAGTATTGACAAAACGCCATTAGTAGTTTACAATGTAGAAAGTTAGAAAGTTAGACAGGTGAGATATTATGAATCAACCAATAGCTAATCCTCAAGAAGAGTGGCTCAAAGTCCTTGGGAAAGGGATGGTCACTTTGCCTAAAAAATGGAGGGACGAAATGGGACTTCAGGAAGGCGATATAGTCAAAGCAAAAAAAGAAAGAAATAAAATCGTTCTTGAAACTCCACAGGGTCAAAAAGCACCATACAGAGTCTTTAGTAACGCAGAAATCGACGAGTTTCTTAAAGCGGATCAGTTGCCAGAATCACTTACAGACAAGTAAGAGAAGATTTGAACCGATCTTCTTCATGAGAGTATATTTTGATGCCTCAGTAATTATTGCCGCTCTGTTATCCAAAACAGGAGGATCTTCGCTTTTAGTTAAATATATAAAACAATGTAGAATAACCGGAGTAACTTCGCAAACAGTTGTTGATGAGGTTTTAGAAGAAGAAGTAATGAAGAGAATTAAAAAATCCAAAAAGAAGATAGAACATTTTATTGCCCAAAGCAAACTAGCAGTTCGAGAAAGCATTACAGCTGAGGAAATAACTCCTTACAAAGACCAAGTTGACGTTAAAGATGCTCATCTTATTGCAGGAGCCAATCTCACGAAATGTTCACACCTTGTAACGCTCGATAAAAAACATTTGCTCAGAGAAGACATTCAAAAAAGATTTCTGCCACTTCGTATTGTTTCCCCAAAAGAACTTCTGGAAGAAATTCTTTCTTAATAGTCTAATTTCCTATGGTGTATGGAAAACATGACTTTTATGTCGGCAAGATATATATCGGTAAAATCGATTTTTTGTTTTCGCATTTTCTCCAAAACTTGTTCAATTAATTCTTTTTTTGCCTCCATAACTTTTAAATGGTCTAAATGCAATAATTTTATTAATTTTGGAATATAAGCAGCTCTTCTGAGAAGGTAAAACTTTTCTAGTATCCAGATTAGCTCATTGATCACAAGTATTGATACCAAACCAGTAATTTTTCCCTCTTCGACATCGTTTATAATACTGGTCGCAGCATGAGATTGATCTGGAATATCTTGCAGGAGATGCCGGAGAAATATATTCGTATCGATAATTTTCTTATCCATTATTTACTGGCAAGTTCAGAAGCGGCTATCTTTTGGGTTTCATCAAGCACCTGGTTAAAACGTACCCCTTTTTTGTTTTCTGGAATAAGGTGAGCCAAACTGCCTGCTGTTTGTTCGGTAATTGATGTTTTTAATGGTTTGATAATAATTGCGTCTTTCTGAGGATAAATTGCCAGCTTACTTCTGTGACCAATTTTTAATTCTCTCTGGATTTTTTTAGGTATGGTAACCTGTCCTTTCGCAGACAGTAAAGTAATTTGCATAATGCTTTACTTATATCATATCGCTTTACTTTTGTCAATGGTATTTATGAATTTTGGAATTGAAATAGAAAATGGGAAGTGAGAAAATGGGAAATTGAGTATGGTAATTTTGGGTATTGATCCGGGGATTGGACGGATGGGGTGGGGATCAATAGAAGTTCAGAATTCAGAATTCAGAATTCAGAATTCTGGGTGTGTTGAGACTTCTGCAGAGCAGGATTTTCCTGAGAGATTGCTGCAGGTTCATCAGGCAGTTGTTAAGATTATTGGAGAATATAAACCTGATGTTTTGGCAATTGAGGAATTGTTTTTTGGAACAAACGCGAAAACTGCGTTAGTAGTTGGTCAAGCACGGGGAGTGATACTTTTGGCTGCGGCAGAAAAAAATATTCCAGTTGCAGTCTACACGCCTTTGCAAGTAAAAGTTGCAGTAACTGGGTATGGCAAAGCAGAAAAAACACAGGTTGGCAAAATGGTGCAAACCATTTTAAAACTTAAAGAAATTCCCAAACCAGACGATACTGCAGATGCCCTGGCAGTTGCTCTTACCCACGCCTTTTCAAAAAAACGCAGTGTGTTATAATCGTCCTTGTTATGATTGGCCTGCTCAAAGGAATGGTTGAACTTCGCGATGATCCCTATATACTAATTGATGTTTCTGGTGTTGGCTATAAAGTGCTAGTAAATAGTGATATTTTATCCTCTTATCAAAAAGGCGATGCAATTACATTATTTACCTATACCCATGTTCGAGAAGATCTGCTTGAATTGTATGGATTTGCTACTCACCAAGACCTAAAACTGTTTGA
>CAZVON010000013.1:0-25688 GCA_964628435.1 uncultured Gammaproteobacteria bacterium | reverse complement strand
TGATATGATCTTGCTGGATCGCCTGCGAAGAGCTTCTGAAGAGCATGGATCTTCGCAAGCAACCAACCTAAGCGGTGCTAGCGGGTCTCACCGAAAGCCAAAAGAACCAAGCAGTACATCTGCGAAACCTGCCCCAGTCGATTCCAAGAAGTCAGAATCACAACAAAATACCGAGTCGGTCTCAGACGACGTGGCGCCTGATGACATACCATTTTAATTTCATTAAATCTTTCTGGCAGTACGAACAAGAATAAAAAAAACAAATGGAACGAGGAAATGCTTCTTTTGTGAAGATAAAAAGGAGCCATGGTTTTC
Organism: uncultured Gammaproteobacteria bacterium; assembly: GCA_964628435.1. GTDB lineage: Bacteria > Patescibacteriota > Microgenomatia > Levybacterales > UBA12049 > CAZVON01. The sequence goes on along the minus strand of CAZVON010000013.1, from coordinate 25,373 downwards.
TGATGTCGAGCCGTTGCAACGATTTTTATCCGAACGGGGTAAAATTATCCCGCGGTCACGCAGTGGCATATGCGCAAAACATCAACGCCGTTTATCCATCTCTATAAAACATGCCCGACATCTTGCGTTGTTACCATTTGTTGTAGGAGTATAACCTCAAAACTGTAACGATCACACGCTAATATATGAGAGTACGAATTTTTCAATCGGTAATACTGATGCTTATCTCAGGAATCATTGGATATTATGTTGGCGTAAACAATGTTAACCTTGAGTGGAAAAACTACAAGCCTGCTATTCATGTAACCAGCAAAGAACCACCAGCTTCACTTCGGTCGGTTGATTTTTCTGCATTTTGGAATGTATGGCAACGGTTAGAGGCTTCCTATTACGATAAAAAAGCACTTGATCCCCAAAAACTTCTAAATGGAGCAATCTCTGGAATGGTAAGTGGGTTGGAAGATCCGTATACAATGTATTTGCCTCCAGCACAAAATTCTTCATTTAAAGAAGGTTTGGCAGGACAATTTTCTGGCATTGGTGCGGAACTTGGGTTAAGTGGAAAACAAATTATTGTAGTGGCTCCGCTTGATGGAAGCCCTGCGCAGAAAGCAGGAATAAAACCTGGCGACGCAGTTTTAAAAGTTAATGGTCAGTCTACAACTGGCTGGACACTTTCTCAAACTGTTGAGAAAATCCGTGGTCCAAAAGGATCAGAAGTTGCTCTTTCTTTATTGCATAAATCTTCCGAAAAACCAACAGATATTAAAATATTGCGAGATACCATTACCATTAAGAGTGTGGAGGGATGGATTAAAAAGGTAGAGGAGATTGGTAAGCTTTCCGACGAGTTTGAGAAAAAATACAAAGGTAAAGAGATCATATATATGCGACTATCACAGTTTGGCGATCATACGAATCAAGAATGGTTAGCAATTGTTAACACTGTAGATCTTGAACAACAAACTAAAAAAAATATAGAGGGTGTTGTTTTGGATTTGCGGAACAATCCAGGAGGATACTTAAACGATGCCACATTTGTGGCATCTGAATTTATTAAAAATGGGACAATTGTTATTCAAGACAAAGGGAGCAATGGAGACTCAACAGAGTTTACGGTTTCTCGTAAGGGACTGCTTACAGATATTCCGGTAGTAGTTATTTTGAATAAAGGTTCAGCATCGGCAAGTGAAATTGTGGCGGGGGCTCTGCGAGATCACAAACGAGCAAAAATTGTTGGCGAAACATCGTTTGGAAAAGGAACAATTCAACAAGCAGAAGATCTTGGTGGAGGCGCTGGTTTGCATGTAACCATTGCGAAATGGTTAACTCCCAATGGCACATGGGTACATGAAAAAGGACTTACGCCAGATGTTGAAGTCGTTTACGAGCAAAACGAACAAGGACATGATGCTCAGCTTGAAAAAGCCATTGAAGAATTGGTAAAATGATAGTATACGATCTATGCGTAAATTGATTCTACTGGTAATCATTCTGCTTCTCTTTTTAGGAGTATGGAGTTATGTCGCAAAATACGCGCCACAGTTGTCTTCTCTGCTTCGGCTTGAGCGACCGTCAGTCCAGTCTCCTTCGAGTAACTTAAAAATAGTGCAGGAAGAATCAATGGTTATTGATGTGGTAAAAAAAGTAGGTCCGTCGGTAGTTACCATCGCAGAGGTGTCGCCTCAGAGCACTCTTCCTTTTGAATTTGGTCCTTTTGGAATTTTTGGAGTGCCTCTGGAAGAAGATGGTTCACAAGAACCGCAAAATATTGGTTCTGGATTTATTGTTTCTAAAGAGGGGTTGATTGTGACCAATAAACACGTTGTTTCTAATGCAACGGCAAAATATCAAATTATATCAAGTAACGACAAACGGTACGAAGTCCAAAAAATTTATCGTGATCCATTTAACGATGTGGCAATTTTAAAGATAGATCCATCTCAAAACAGCGGTACAACTCTTACCCCCTTAACATTAGGTGATTCTGCCAACTTACAAGTAGGACAGTTTGTCATAGCAATTGGAACGGCGCTTGGGGAGTTTAGAAATACCGTAACAACAGGGGTTATTTCAGGACTTGGAAGAGGAATAACTGCCGGAGATGAATTTAGAAGCACCTCTGCGTCTTTGGAAAATGTCATTCAAACTGATGCTGCAATTAATCCTGGAAATTCTGGCGGTCCACTACTTGATTCTTCTGGCCAGGTGATTGGAGTAAATACCGCAATTGCTCGTAATGGGCAAAACATTGGTTTCGCCTTGCCAATTAATACCATTAAGGATTCGTTGAAAAATTTTAATGAAACAGGGCAATTTGATCGGCCGTATCTAGGTATTTCATATAGGATGATTACACGGGAATCAGCGCTTTTAAACAATATTCCAGAAGGGGCGTATGTTCGGCAAGTAGTCAAAGGATCATCGGCTGAAAAAGCAGGAGTAAAACGGGCAGATATAATCACTCATATTGACAGCCAAAAACTCCAAGGGCAATCAGGAGATTTAGCAGGAATTATTAATAAAAAAAAGATAGGGCAAACGATTACAATAACAGTTTGGAGAGAAGAACCCTCAAGCTCAAACTCTGATGTTCCGCAAGGTAAAACGCTCGAATTAAAAGCCACTCTAGAAACAGCATCAACACAGTAAAATTTCTTCTTGATACTTACTACTTGATATCGCATACTATATGGTGTGGAAGGAATTCTTTTTGAGATTACTATTTTTATTTGTCTAGCTTCTGTTATCAGTATAATTTTTCGGCTGCTTAAACAACCAGCGATTCTTGCGTATATCTTAACTGGAATTATTATCGGGCCGTTTGGCCAATTACAGTTACATAATCAGGAAGAGCTCAAAACACTTTCTCAGCTTGGGATTACCCTTCTGTTATTTATGATGGGCCTTGAGTTAAAACTCAAAGAACTTCGATCTATTGGCAAAACTGCTTTGAGTGTCGGTGGGTTACAGATACTTCTTACCAGCATCATAGGATTTTTAGGGGGAAGACTGTTTGGATTTTCTCCCCTCACTGCGTTTTACATAGGGGTTTGCATCGCGTTTTCAAGCACGGTTATTGTGGTAAAGCTTTTATCAGATAAAAAAGACCTAACAAGCCTCTATGGAAAAATTTCAGTGGGACTTCTTCTTGTTCAAGATTTTTTTGCCATTATTATTTTGATTGTACTATCCGCATTAAATCCAGAAAGCGAAGGATTTTCTGCTGTTGCGTTTGCTCCAGTTCTTGTAAAAGCAGTATTGTTATTTGGAGTTGTTATTTATGTAAGCCAACAAATTTTTCCTCGCATTATTGATTCTATTGCCAAGTCTTCTGAAACGTTATTTTTATTTAGCCTTGCGTGGGTGTTCGGATTTGCGGGGTTTATTGCTTCTCCATTAATTGGGTTTCCTATAGAAATTGGCGGTTTCTTAGCAGGATTGTCTTTGGCTAATACAAACGAAAACTTCCAAATCGTTGCGCGCATTAAAGCACTTCGTGATTTTTTTATAACCCTATTTTTTATTATGCTTGGTGTAGGATTGACTTTTGGTTACGCACGTACCCTTATTGTTCCTGCCGTATTATTATCGTTTTTTGTGTTAATCGGCAAACCACTTGTGGTAATAACCATCATGGGTATTTTTGGGTACAAAAAACGTACCTCTTTTCTAACAGGGATTAATCTGGCGCAAATTTCTGAATTCAGTCTTATTATTCTGTTTTTTGGAAATAAGCTTGGCCATGTGTCCGAAGAACTGGTTGCGTTGTTAACATTGGTTGGTATTATTACGTTTACCGTTTCAACTTACCTGATTATAAAAGCAGAAACATTGTATGGATTATGTGGCAGATACTTAACCATTTTTGAAGGTAAGACTACACACGAGGAAAAACACGGGACTCATGGAAACGAACTTGCATTGCTTAAAAATCATATTGCCTTAATCGGCGTTCATCGCATGGGACAAAGTCTTTTGTATGCGCTTAAACATGAAGGAGAAGAAGTGCTTACTGTTGATTTTGATCCTGATATTGTGAAGCAATTAAAAATGAAGGGAGTTATGAGTGTTTTTGGAGATATTGCGGATATGGATATTCAGCAGCGAGCTGGACTTGACAGAGCACGACTTATTATTTCTACGGTTCCTAATGTTGAAGACAACTTACTCCTGTTGCGAAGCGCAAAACACTTCAATACCAAAACAAAAATAATCGTTATGGCGCAAGATATAGAAGAGGCAAAAACCTTGTATAAATCAGGAGCTTCCTATGTAGTATTGCCCCATATTGTAGGAGGGAGGCATTTAGCAAAACTTATTAAAGAAGACAAGTTAGATTCTTTGGAATCGCTCAAAACCAAAGACCTTGGTTACCAGATTTAAGAATGTTTTTCATTTATTGCTCTTTATTTTCTTCAAGAGTATGAGTTGCTGTAACAATATCGTCAATATTACCGTCCATAATAGACTCTAAATTGTGCCAAGATTGGTTAATGCGGTGGTCGGTGACTCGATCCTGGGCAAAGTTATAGGTGCGGATTTTTTCTGATCGCATGCCTCGTCCTACCTGTGTGGATTTGAGAGAATGGATTTCTTTATGCTGTTTTTCAAGCTCGATTTCCCACAGCTTCGCGCGCAGCAACTCCATGGCAATGTCTCTGTTTTGTCCTTGAGATCGTTCTGCTCGGGACGTAACTACAATGCCAGTTGGTTTGTGTACAATACGAACTGCCGTTGATACTTTATTGACATTTTGTCCTCCGTGGCCGCCTGCTCTGAAAGCCTCAAAGTCAATATCTTCAGGATTAATATGCAAGTCAATATCTTCTAGTTCTGGCAAGATCGATATTGTTGCGGTTGAAGTATGCACTCGACCCCGTTTTTCCGTTTTAGGGATCCGCTGTACTCGATGCACGCCTGCTTCGTATTTAAAAAGGCCAAACACAAGATGTCCAGAAATTTTTACCACGCGGTCATCGAGCTGTTCAACACTATATTCTTTAAGCTGGGCAAACCGTACATACATGCGCAGTAGTTCTTCTCCCCAAAGTTTTGCTTCTTCGCCACCAGCTGCGCCCTGGATCTCCAAAATGACGTTTCGATTATCCAATGAGTCTTCGATGTGAGGTTTTGAGGCATCAATACTTTCTTGCAGTTGTTGTTTTTGCTGTTCAAGAGTAGTTATCTCTTGCTGTGCTAGTTCGCTCAAAGAAGGATCGGCAAGAAGTTGTTTTGTTTCTTCTATTTTTTTTTCAAGTTCCGCGATTTGGATCAATCTATAATCATCCATTTTCTATCATCAAGTACCTGTGGTTATTTCAGTGTTGCGAGCATTTCGCGAAGAGTCTTGGGAGTATTGTCTCTTTGTTTCTTTTCTTCTTCCTTTTTAACTTTTTTTACCACGTATTGCTGGGCAACTTTTTTCTTTTGTTCGTACTGCGCAATTCTGGAAGCACTGTCTACAAATCGATCTTCGCCAGTAAAAAACGGATGGCATTTGTTACAAAGCTCAACATGAATCACATCTATAGTTGATCCTACCGTAAAACTGTTACCACAGCTGCAAATAACTTGAGCATTTTGATTATAGTGTGGATGGATATTAGCTTTCATACATTCAGAATTATACCAAGAAAGTAAAAAATACGCAAGAATACTATAATCTGTAATCAGGTACGCTTGACTTTGTATCTATAAGCCTGTAGCATTATCAGACTTACTCACCCAAAAAGCAGGGAGTATAAAATAACTATGGTAGCAAAAGCAGAGTTGAGTTCTCTTGCAAGAAGGAGAGGTTCTTTATTTGTTGCGGGTGATCCGAGGATACCTGTATGGGCAAAAATAGCAAACGATAAAAAATGGTCGGATCCAAATCATCATGATCACATGAGTAACAAGATTCGACTTGTCTGGTCCAATCCAGCACACAGGGCTCGGGTAAGCGAAAAATTAAGAGGTCATGCTACATCAGCGGAAACGAGAAAAAAAATCGCAGAGAAAAAAAAAGCTCGTTTTGCAAGTTTAGATGCTCGATTTCAACGAAGTAAAGAACAGGGAGGTATTATGCAAGTAGCGCTTCCATTATTTCTGCGAGGTGCTCGGGTTGAAGATGTTATGAATCTTTGTGATGCTCCACGAGAACAAGTTGAGAATTGTTTAAGGAAGTTGAGAAAATCAGGTTTAATCAAAAGGCCAACTGCAGAAGAAACAAAACTTCTTATGCGTAAGTCAATGCTGGGCGTTCGAAAGAAAGTCTCAGAAAGATCTCGTAATCCAGAACAGGCCTTGTCGATAGGGTTCGCAAAGAAATTAATACAGAATGGTTTTATATCGAATAACATTCTTTACTGGAATAGACTCAACGACTTATTCAGCAAGGGGAAAAAAGCATTACCTGATGAGTTTAGCGATAGGCTAAGGTTAGAAGTCGCATATTTTGCCGCGGTTAGAGCAAAGAAGGGAGATATGAGAGCTTTTTCCAATTATAGAAGAATTGGAAAACAGATTTATGATAACTGGTTCGAACATTCACTTACTGAAGAAGAAAAATTTATTATTAATTCTATAGTGAAGGGACCGCGGATTACAGAGATAGATGCCCAATATCGTACTTTATGTACTCAATTTCCTATTGGAGTACGGATAGAAATCATCAAACCGCAAAAGACTTAACTCATACAGCTCTTGAGAAAATGATGAGACAAAGAGTTCCTTTTTACCCAACAGATCCGGTGCACGAAAAAAGGTACGTGGGAGCAGTCATACGTAGTGTTATAAGAGATTATATACGGCGACAAAACGATAAAAAGCGAAGTCTATACGAAACTGTTTCTTTTGAATCGTCAGGGGCGGTAGAAAGACTTTGGGCAAGATCAGCAGAAGATGAAGTATTTGCAGCACAACCGTCTCCTCGCCCCTTAAGAAGAGAATTCATTCCAATTTTTGAGCAAGGCATCTCGGATAACGAAATTGCCAGACGAGCAGCAGCGATTAGTGGGTTACCAATCACTACGCTACGCAGACGTATTCAAAGATATAGAGGAGGGGACTGAGAAAGGACGAAGTATAGTTTTTAGTAATTGTATACTTTGACCCAGTGCTTCGTGGAAGATTTCGAAGTCTTTATACCCAACGTTAATATAAATATGAAAAGTGCCGCGGGTGTCTTTTTTCCAGTTCCATTTTGTAAGTCCTTCAAAGGCAACACAGGAGTGTCCTTGGGAGATTTTACCTATGCATAAATACTCAAGCATAATATGCTCGAATAAATGGCCAATTTCGGTGCGGCGAACTTCTTTATAAAAGGGAAGATTGTCATCGTTAAAACACTCCGCGCGCAAAATACTTGGAAGGAGTTTCTTAAGCGTTTGATACGTGTGCTGCATATGGCACGTATTTACCACAGGGGTAAAAAGTTGCATGGTAATTATTGTGGTGTGTTTGTTGATCCGAATACTTAAGTTAAAAAGATCAGAAGATATAAGAAATGGCGAAAGAATTTGTATTGCAGGCATAAAACTTTCGTCTTACAAAAAACTTACTTAGTTTAGACAAAAGTTACTAAAAATGCAAGCACAGCAATACATTAAAAGTGGATGACATTCTCCAAAGGTACTTGTTTTTGTTCTCGGGTTTTCATGTTTCTGAGGGTTACAACATTTTTTTCCGCTTCTTCCGGGCCAATAATAACTACATAAGGAATATTTTTTTGATCAGCGTACTTGAGCTGCTTTTCTATTTTCGCAGTATCGTCAAGATACAACTCTGTATTTATATTGTTCGCGCGCAGTAGAGAACAGGCTTCTAAAGATTTATTCAGGAAGTCTTTGGAAAACACGGTTACCAACACCCGCGTGGTCGTTAAATCTTCGGGAAATAATTTTTGCTCGCCCATGGCTTCCATTAATCGATCAAATCCGAATGAGAATCCAACAGCAGGGATTTGTTGTCCTGCGAACAATCCGATTAAATTATCATATCTTCCGCCTCCACAAACACTTCCGCCTTTATATCTTGGGATTTTTACCTCAAAAATTAAGTCTGTATAGTAGTCAAGACCTCGTGCTAAGAAAAAAGCTGGAAACAGATTCAATTCATTTCGTTTTTTCAATATCTCCTTGAGCCGGTCTGGAATTTTTTCAGGTTGAAGATTTTTGATATTTTGATAAAATTCTTCCGCTTTTTGATCTGACTCCATAACTTGTGATAAAAGTTTTAGAACTTCATCTTTCCCGATTTTTTCTTCCTTGTCTAGGATATTGGTTATTTTTTTGTTTGCCCCAAATAGTTCAAAAACCTTTCGGCTATTTACCAGAATTGAAAAATCATCAAATCCTAACTTTTCAAGAGCGGTATAGACACACTTGAGTGTTTCAAGATCAGCGAGAACCGAATCAATTCCAATAATATCAGCATCGCACTGCAAGAATTCTCGAAAACGCCCTTTTTGTGGATTCTCTGCTCTCCAGACCGGCTGGATTTGGTAGCGTTTGAACGGCATAGGAATGGCTTGGGGTGAGCCTGTCGAACCATATTGAGCTACAACACGGGCTGTTGGCACGGTTTGGTCATAGCGTAGGGCAACTTTGCGTTTGCCGTTATCAACAAACCGATACATTAACTTATCACCTTCTTCTCCATATTTTCCAAGTAACACTTCTTCGTACTCAAGTGCTGGAGTCTCAAGTGGCTCAAACCCATAGGACTCAAACACTTTTTTCAAAGTGTTTATCACATACTGTCGTTTTCTTGCCTCTTTGGGCAGAAAATCCCGAAATCCTTTTAAGGTTTGTACTTTTGAACTTGACATAGGTTATTTTCTATGATAAAGTAAATGCATCGAACTTCCCCCGCAGCAATGCGGGGTGATTTTTTAATTTAATTATACCTCATTATCTCTTTTTTTAATTTTTCAAGAGGCAAATAATTATTCGCATGTCTAATAAGTTCTCTAGCCACGTGTCCACGGGCAGAAACAATAGTGATTTTCTTTTTCAATGTTCTTATATATTCGACCACTGGTTCAAAATCACTGTCTCCACTTGCTAAAATAATCCAATCGTACTCTTTTGCTTTGAGTACTACATCCATAGCAAGTTTTACATCGAAGTTGCCTTTATGCACTATCGTATGTTTTCCATGATCTTTGATTACTTTCACTTCTTTAGTAATAACATTATAGCCAATTTTCTTGAGGGCATCGAAAAATTTCAACTGTTGTTTATTAGTAGATATAACAGCTGTATAAAAATATGCACCTGTGACTTTACCTTTCTTTTGAAAGTAATTCAAGAACTTTTCATAGTCAACGTGCCATCCCATTGTTTTTTGGGAATAAAAAATATTTGCCGCGTCGATAAAAATTCCAATTCGATTTTTCTTGCGCCTTTTAATGTGCTTCTTTCTCATCAAATCTCGAAACCCTTTCAAAGTCTTCAGGGCAGGGACATTTAAGCGCTTGTGGTTTAATCATAAGCATATAATATCATATAGACCAGCGATATTCATTCAAAATGTTCATTGCAATATGTAATTTGGATTCTTCGGTGGGGAATTGGGTTGTATTTGAAAGTAAAACGACTGTTGTCTTTGTTTTTAGGTCAGTTAAGAATATATTATTAAATCCAACCCAAAATCCGTCCTGGAATCTAATTTTCCGTTTTGTATCGATAAACCAACTGAATCCGCATCGGCCCCGTCTTCCGTTTTGTAGTACAAACGGAGAGAGAGCCTCCCGTAACGTTTGTCTGCTCACTAATAATTCTGTATTCCAGCAAGCGTTCCATTTGGCTAAATTGCGAATCGTTGAATAAATTCCTTCATCACCGATAATATAGTTTAATTGGTCATAATCATACAAAACCCAGCCATTTCTTTTCAACTTATATCCAAGCGCTTTGTTAGGGATTTCTGGTTTTGTTTCATCTAAGACTGTTGTATTTTTCATACCCAACGGTTCAAAAATATATTTTTTTAGGAATTCAGAGTATTTCTGGCCGGAAACTTTTTCAATTAAAATAGCAAGTAGTACGTATCCGGCATTAGAATATTTATATTTTGATCCTGGTTTAAACAATAACCGTTTTCGCTTTTTCAAAACTTCAAGCGAATCATATATCGTTGGTTCTTCACCTGGTTTAATTGTTTTATATAACGGTGCTTCATGGTCAGGCATGCCAGAAGTGTGTGTTAACAAGTTGCGAATAGTTATATTTCTTGCATAGACAGGAAAGCCTGGTATATATTTTTTAGCAGGATCATCAAATTCTAGTTTATTTTGCTCTTTTAATAGCATAATTGCCATCGTCGTAAATGGTTTCGTTAAAGACGCGAGACGAAAGGCTGTATCGGGCGTAATTAATGTCTTGGTTTCTAGATTAGCCAATCCAAAACAGCGTTCATATATTACTTCTCCATTTTGTACCACGCCTACAGCGCAGCCTGGCGTTTTGTTGCTAAATTGATTAAATAATTGGTCAATATTTTTCATGTTCGTTTTGCAATTTGTCTTGCTTCCCACTGGTAAAATTCTTGCATTTGTTGCCATTTTATTGGAGTTACGAAAGATGTATTGCCATTTGCTCCCAAGTAAGCCATTTGAGACACCCGCATCTCTTCAAAATTTACTATTATAACATTTCTGCCGTTTCGTTGCTGTTCTTCATAACTGACTCCTTCTCCTGCATACACCCCGTAATACATTATTTGTCTACTGGCCAGTAGGCCATCATTAGTAACGTTAGTAATTCCATTTTGTTTTAAGTACCGCCGTCCGCTCCTAATAGATTCTCTGTATATTTTTTGAAAGTTGATGGAAGAACGGATTCTTTTTTCTCCTTCTGCCGAATATTGTTGGGGTGTTTTTTGTGCTCCTCGAGCTGCTATAAACTCGTCCCAACGCACTGCTTTGACTACTGCGTTATCAGGGAGTGAAATATCTTTAAATCTTTCGTTTAACCCATTAACTGTTTCATTTATAATACTATCCCGTTTATCTACCGGCTGGCGATATCTCCAAACTCTTTCATCAAAGGCTTCGTTACTGGGGACAAGAATAGAGATTTGCGGGTTTCCTATAAACGATAACATTTCAATCATATCTTGAATCTTATTTTTAAAATAAATGGTATTTCCTGCATCTAGATTATTTCTGATATTGCAAAAGGGGAAGCCGCCTTTTGGATCTTTTATCCAATCGAATCCAATACAGTTCCATATCAAAAAATCGGTTACTTCTCCCTGAGAAAAAGTAGTAAGATTTTTTGCAAACAGCCTTTCGTTGCCTCCCAAGATCCAATTTTCTCCAAAACCAACCTCTTTAAACCATTTAAAAACATCCATAACATCATTGCCATCCGGTTCCGCATAAATTATTTCTTCCACTGTGTTAGGAAGATTCGTGGCTGTATCTATACTCAGTTCAGCCATTACTCTTGAATCAGACGTGACTGGCTGAGCGCCGCCTGAAAAGGCGTCTTTTAGTTGAGCATAAAAAGGTGTATATTTATATTTTTCCATATTATTTTTAGGTTAAATTTGTAACTTGAGCAGTTAAAATAAAACTATCTACATTTCGGTTAACTTCTATTGTTTTTCCTGTGGGTTGAATTATTGTTTTCACATTTTTAAGAATTGATAAGGCAATGCTTCCGGAGCCGCAGGCTGTTTCCTCAAAAAGAGAACTGGTTGCTTTCACATACACGAAAGGGAAGATTTTATTACCGTGGAAATAAATAATTCCAAAGGCGGGCAATTGATATTTTGTAGACAAATCTTTTAAAAACTCTTTGGGATTTTTTACTTCATTTTTGAGGTGAATGTATCCAATGCCTTCTAAAAGGACTATGTTTTTTAATTTTTTGTAATTTAATGTTAATTCTATAGACGTAGCCTGCATATCATTTCTATACGAAACTGGATTCTCAATACCACTTGTGAACAACTTGCCTTTCTTCCCGAGTGCAGAAGCTAAAGCAATAGTTCCGTTTACGCACAATTCGCTACCCATCATATTTAAAAATGGGAGACCATTTTTTACTTCAACAAACCCAATTTGTTCGACATCTCCGAGGTATCTTTTAATAATTTTGTTTTTTTCACGAGGAGAACACCCCCAAACTAATAGGGTAGAGTTGCCACCAGCTATTAAAAATTTCTTTAATTTCATAAATTTACCTTTCAAGCCACAAAAAAACCGCCTCTTGGCGGTATGATTTTTAAAAAGTTTACGTGCTTTTACCCACTAAAAATCACACCACCACGAGATGCAGTGTGATGAACACCGTAGTTTTTAGGTTTAGTTCTCAATTCAAGTTTGTTGAGCAGAAGCTGATATCCTCCAGCACCTTTTTGTAACCACTTGCTTATTCTAGCAATCGTAGTTGAGCTCATGCCAGTTTGTTTCTCGATTTGTTTATACGACACTTTTTGATTAAGCATGCAAGCTACCTTCCATCTGTTCGCAAATTCTTTGGTTTCTGCTTCTGTTAATAAATCTCGAAAAAACTTTCTGCATTCTTCTTCTGTTTTTAACAGAAGTACTGCCTCATATAACTCTTTGATACCAGAATTAGTTGGGGTTGTCATACTTTATTATAGTAGAGTATATCACTTTAGTTAAATAAAGTCAAGAGGGAAGTTGTACAAGCTCTTTTTGAGCTTGCGTAAGAACTCGTACTCCATTTTTCTCCAAAGCTACCAGGTCTTCGATTCGTACACCCCCAAATCCAGGGATATAAATTCCAGGTTCCACAGAAAAGACCATGCCAGGCTTAAGTATATCTTTTGATTTTGGGGCAAGTCGGGGAGCCTCGTGGACTTGAATACCAATCCCATGACCAAGACTATGGGGAATGGAATGAAAATTCTGAGATATGATGTATCTTCGGGCTATCTGATCCAGTTTTGAAGCTTGAATTCCTTTTGCTGTGGAAGGTAGAGAATGGGAAGTAGAAGCTAGATAATCAATTGATTTTTGTTGAGCAGTGAGAACTGTGTGGTATATTTTTTTAAATTCTGCTGTTGCAGAGCCAAAAAAAATCGTTCGGGTCATGTCTGAGCAATAATTATTCAATTTAACACCGAAATCAAGAAGCACAATAGAATTCTTTTGCAGTTTTCGATCGGTTATGTGGTGATGGGGAATAGAAGAATGGTTGCCAAACGCGACAATGCTAGGAAACGACAAAGCGGCACCATGTTTTTTAACAAATAACTCGAGTTTGAGCGCAAGTTCTTTTTCAGTCACTCCGATTCGCAATTTTTTTATTGCATACGTAAATGCGTTGTCACCTAATGCACACGCTTTTTTTATAGCACTTAATTCCATTGCATCTTTTTCCGACCGTATGTTTTCAAGCATTAAATGATTTAAATCATTAAAGCAGGTTTTAAGCAGTTTATATTCAGTCAGTGTAATGTCGTCTGGCTCTATCCCTATCCTCTTGAGATTTTTTTCCTGAGAAATATTTTTCAAAATACTTTTTAATGAATTCTGTGATGATATTTCCAGAAGTTGGAAATGGGGTATATGCAGTGAAACTGATTCTGAATATCTTGTGTCAGTGATTATATAGTTTTTCTCTTGAGAGATTAAAAGGTATGCTTCTCGTTCGATTGCGGAGAAACCAGAGTAGTTAGTTACATAGGTAATATTTGCAACAGACGATATTAAGACTGCATCAAGAGAATGCACTGTTAACATTTTTTTTATCTTCGAAATTCGAATTTGGAATGCACGTGGGGTTTGAGATTTGATCATTGAGATGTATTAAAGTGGTGTTAATCTATTGCCACTTCCAGTCGAAGGAACTATAGTTGATTGCGGGGGAAGAATTGGACTCACCATACGGATTTTTGGATTTGGCGCAACGTCGGTGAAAACAATAATTCGTGAAGCAGTCAGTCGATTGCTTGATTTGGGCAGAAGGAAGCCACTCACAAAGATTCGTTGACCTTCTTTGATTTTAGAGAATCCAGACCTTGCAACGCCGGTTTCTTTTTCGTACGCATTGGTTCTGGTGATGGTTTCTATGTCTACGATAATCTTTTCTCCATTGGCAGCGACAATATCAACAGTAAAATTTTCTTTATCAACCGAAGCAACAATACCATGGACAGTTTTAGGAATCGTTACTACTTCTACAAACCTGGCTAAAAGTCGCCGTGATTGTTTGTTGTATAACCCAAGAACTGCTAGTTTTGTACTTTTGGTAATGTCTGATATTCCAAAAGAATCTTTGGCAGATGGAGAAGAAAATTTCGTTAGTTCATCAACATCTACAAACCGTGTATTATTGTGTACGTCCACAATGGTTATTTGGGTGTCAGTAACATCAGTAACCGTGCCAATCACTCCACGCCGCTCAACCAACTTAAGCTGAGCTACCCGGGACGCGATCCGTTCTTTAAGGTCATTTATTTGTTGGTCAATCACCTTACTAGGAGTAGGTATGGGCGTACTATTTTCTTGCGCTTGGGTCGGAGTAATTGTTACCGCATCGACAGGAGCAACAAAAAGAATACAGACGAATAGAAAAATGACAAAGCTTATGATTTTTTTCATACACCTAAAAACTTTCATTGGAAACAGTAACTGTTTTAACTACCGATATTTCTTCGCCGTTTGGCGCGATCGCGGTAATTTCTATTTTATTGGTGCCGTTTTCTACATTGAGTGTTGTGGTAAACTTTCCATTGCTTGCTGGTGTTACTACTTGTTCTGCGGAACCAGTCGTAATAAGAATAGTTGCTTGTGGTATCGTTTCTCCTGCAACTGTTACCGTACGCTGATCGATTACTTCTTCATCTTGCGGCGTTGCGATGTTAAGGTATATAGAAGACTGAGGGGGAGTTGGAGAAAGTTGGGATATTGAGATCGTTTTGGTTTTTGAATCAGGAATAATTTTTGTTGATTGATAGAGATAAAACGCAACTCCTGCTACTAATAATCCTGCTAAGAGCGCAATAAAAGAAAGAACAATTTTTTCGGTATTCATACAGTATATTAGCCTCGTAAAAGAGGAAGTTAGTGTGGCTTATCATAGGATAAAAACATCCCCTTGTCAAGGAAATATGGCTGTGGTAGGATGAGGGAATGGAAATTTCGTTACTCACGTCTGATTCATTAAAAATAAGTGGGAAAAAAGCAAGTCTGATTGTTGATCCTTCTTTACTTACGTCAGTTCCAAAATCAATAGTAGCAAAAATGAGCGCGGACGCTGTTGTTTTGTTAAATACCATAGGATCAGATTCAGACGCAAAGAAGATAGAAGGGAACCGTTTAATCATAGAAGGTCCTGGTGAGTATGAAATTGCGGGGATAAAAGTGACTGGAATCGGATCTTCAAAATCAATTGCATATAGCATCAATATAGATAATGTAATTGTACTTATGGCAAGAGCAAGCACCCTTTCTAAAGGGTCAGAAAAACTTGGAGAATGTCATATTGCTGTGGTACATTCAGATACCGAACTCAATCAGACGGCGATTACTGCGCTTACCCCTCGTGTTCTTCTTTTGTATGGAGATGGATCAGTGGTTAACGCGCGGGCATTTGGGAAAGATACATCTTCAACAGTTCAAAAATACCAAACGACACTGGAAAAACTACCTGAAGAAATGGAAGTAATAGTATTGCAGTGACCAATTACTAATCAAGACCCATTTCCTCAATCTTAGGCATTAGATCAATTTTAGTATGGCTACTTTGCGTGTTCCTCCTCATAATGAAGAAGCAGAACAAAGCGTCCTGGGCGCGCTTCTTATCGATAAAGATGCTGTAAATATGGTATCTGAAATTCTTATCCCAGATGATTTTTATAACGAGACGAATAAAACAATCTATAAGGCAATGCTTTCTTTATATGAAGAAAATAAGCCGATTGATCTGTTAACAGTTAGGTCATATTTTAAAAAGCACAAAGACCTTCCGAAAGTAGAAAGTGTGTACTTAACAGATTTAGTAAATATTGTGCCAACCGCGGCCAATATCGAGCATTACGCACATATTGTAAAAGAAGCTTCTACCAAGAGAGCTTTTATAAAAGCAGGGACAAAAATTGCCGAACTTGGTTTTTCGGAAGAAGATATTAAAGGAATTATCGATAAGTCCGAAGTCTCAATATTTTCTATTTCTCAGCAGTTTATAAAAGGTGGATTTATTCCCCTTAAAGATGCATTGGCAGAAAGCTTTGATCGGATCGACGAAATGTACAAAAAGGGTGAAGGACTTCGTGGGGTTCCAACAGGCTTTGGAGATTTAGACAACATTTTGTCTGGTATGCAAAACTCTAATCTTATTATTTTAGCTGCTCGGCCAGGACAGGGGAAAACTGCGTTTGCAATTAATATTGCCCAACATGTTGGAGTACACGCAAAAATTCCGGTTGGCATTTTTTCCTTGGAAATGAGTAAAGAGGAACTTGTTGATCGGTTACTCGTTGGACAAGCCGATATTGATGCATGGAGACTCAAGACACGAAGACTTACAGATCAAGATTACGAAAAAATTTCCAATGCCATGGGACAGCTTGGTGAAGCAAAAATTTTTATCGATGACACACCTGGTATTACCATATCCGAGATGCGCTCAAAAGCACGAAGACTTCAACTAGAGCATAATATAGGGCTTTTAGTTGTTGATTACCTGCAGTTGGTTGATCCAGGGAGACGATTTGATAGTAGAGTTCAAGAGGTATCAATCGTGTCTCAGTCGTTAAAAAATATTGCTCGAGAGCTAAAAATTCCAGTACTCGCGCTTTCACAGTTATCTCGAGCAGTAGAACATCGAGGAGAGAAACGACCCCAACTGGCAGATTTGCGAGAAAGCGGAGCAATCGAACAAGACGCAGATGTGGTGATGTTTATTTATCGACCAGACGAAGAAATTTCTCCCAACATGCTTTCGAAACTGCTTATTGCAAAACACAGAAATGGTCCAACGGGCGAGATTGATTTACTCTTTAGAGGCGACAGAATTAGGTTTTACAATGTAGAAAAACAGATTGCAGATGCACGTGCGCAATCTTTGCATTCTAGTTCTTGATATTTGGAAGCGTTTCGTATTATACTAAATAGTAACTCGTGATAAGAAAGAGGAGGTGATATGAATGGATGATCAACAAAACCAACAAAATCCTCAAATGCCAGTAGAACCACAAACGCCAGTTGCGCCAAGTACTGATATGCCAGGAGGAGGTCAAAATGCTCCTATGCGAACTCCTCAAACAGAACCAAATCCGACGCAAATGCCAGGACAGCCAACAGAAACACCATCACAAACTCCACAGCCAGGAAGTGGAATGTAAGCCTTTTTTTTGATACATGCACAAACTAATACTTGAATAGTATTAGTTTTTTGTGTTATACAAACAGTATGCTTGCTTCTTTTCTTATAACCTTTCGTGAAACCCTCGAGGCAGCACTGGTAATAGGAATTATTCTCACCGTTCTTGCAAAAACCCGGCAACCTTTTTACAGACCATATGTATGGAGAGGATTAGGAATAGGAGTATTGTTTTCAGTTCTTCTTGGAGTAGCTATTGATATGTTTTGGGGAGGATTATCTGGAAAAACAGAAGAACTCTTCGAAGGAATTCTTATGTTTATTACCGCGGGGTTTTTGACCTGGATGATTTTATGGGTACATCGGCAAAAAGATATTGCGTTAAAGATAAAAAAAAGAATCACCCATCATATACAGCAAGGATATGGAATGGGTATTTTTTTATTAGTTGTTACCTCTGTATTTCGGGAAGGCACAGAAACAGTATTATACCTGAAAGCAAGTAGTTTGACTGGCGCGACAGATCAATTTACGTGGGCTGTTATCGGGGTTGCAAGCGCGTTGCTTATTGGGTATTTTATGTTTACATGGGCGATAAAAATTAACCTCACAAAACTCTTTGCGATCACCAATGTTTTTTTACTTCTTTTTGCTTCTGGACTTATTGCTCATGGAGTTCATGAATTCCAAGAAGTAGGCATGTTGCCAATTTTTCCGTTTGATCCAATTATTAATGTCTCTCATATTTTGGATCACAAAAGCCTTGTGGGTAGTTTTTTGCGAGTGCTCTTTGGCTACACGAGTAAACCAACAGTGCTTGAACTTCTCTCCTATGGATCATACATTGTATTTATTCTTTGGTTTGAAAAAGTAACCAGTCGAACAATTCGCTCAGGTGTCACATAAAAACTTCAAGGTTGTAGATTTACCCTCGCGGGCAATAGTTTCGTGGGCGGAAGAAGACTTGCTCGCCACCGCCAGGGCCTCCACCGAGGATTGACATGTCTTTAGCAGACGCAGATACCCGTGGATCTCGTGCTCTCACGTAATATGTTTGATCGCATGGCAGATCGTGGAAATCAATCATAATCCAGTAATAATCTCGACCTACAATAACTGCATGAGGTTGTCCTGAGTTATTGTAGGTGAATTCGCTGTATGCTTGGCGATCAATGGCTCCTACTGCCTCAACAACCGTATTTGAAGCCATGTCTTCAACATCAGCTCCAATTGTAGTAATACTTCCACAACTTGCTGCAGCACAAGGATAGGTATAGACAGACGTGACGCGAGGCAGGGGCACAGCTTCTAGATCGGATTGAATGTACGAGAGATTGTTGTAATAGCTATAAGAATAACCGTTTCTATTAAATCCACTTGAATCATATTCTCCCCAGTCAAGATGCCAGAGTGCCAATGTGTCAAAATCGTTATTATATGGAGCCCGCCGTGGAGTAAATTGAGTAGTGTAGCGAACCGTTCGAGAAACTCTAACTTCGTCTATTTCACCTTTCCAAGGCGCTTCAATTTTAAAATCCGAAGCATGTGGATAGCGATTGCTATACGCGCCAATCACTAATGCTCCTGGGTTTCTAAAAGGAGTGATACCTTGGTAATTTTTGCCGGCATTTGGTTCTCCATCTAAAAAAACATTCATGTAATAATTGGTTCGTTGCATGGCAATATGATGCCATACACCTGTAGTTATTGGTTTGTTTCTGTTTTCAATTAACACCTCTCTCATCTCTGCCATCTCTAACTGCGGCTCTGATAATTCCCGACGTCCCATTATTCATGTTTCTGCTGCCATACACCCAAAGAGTTGCTCCAGTATAGTTATATTGCAGATTGCTTCGTTGAGAAAAGATATATCTGGATTCGTTGCCAGTTGTTGTAAAGCTATCTAGCTTAACCCACGCTTCAAAGGTGAAATTGCCAGATGGTAAAACAGTAGGCATAATAAGAGCCCCAGGGCCTGCGGATCTTAAAGAGGTATAAAAAAGGCTATAGGAAACACCTGGTCCTCCAAGAGTAGTTACTTTTTCGTCTGCTTTAACAGAAGATACAGTTAGAAAAAAGAGAGAGAATAGACTAAAAAGAGATATAAGAAGAAATCTCATAGTATGCGAGGGATTATATCTAAAATTCTTAAGATTGTCAATACGTAAGTTACTATTTGTTACTATTTCTAGACACTAATATTAATTACCCCGCAGGTACAGGAGAAATACTAAAATCATCAAACCTGGTTCTGTTGTCACACCAGACTCCTATGCCGTGTTTTGTAGCAGTTGGGAAAAGATTTTCCGTGCGGGTGAGTTTTAATGTTCCGTTAATATACACTCTAATTGTCGTTCCTTCGAATTCAACTTTTACTACATCACCGTTTGCTGGAGTTACTCGTATACCCATACCAGATTGTCTGCCTTGGTATCGTTTTGCAAACATATAGTCTCTACCTCTTCGTTCTACCCAATAATAATTGTTTTCATCAAGATACCGAAATGGAATACGAGCATCCTGGTAATTCGCCGCAAGAGTAACCTCAAGGACTCCATCGTTTCTGCCGCTATCGACCAATGCATAGCTAGGTCTAGGACATGCGTCAATAAATTTAGCTTGATTATTATCTGTAACGAGTCCATATCCGGATGACTGATTGTTTTTGATAAATATCCATGGATGGTTACTTTCGGTTCTTAATACATTCGATAGACTTTGTCTACTAAACGTATCAAATACAGACTCGGTAGATTGGTCAATTCTGATTGCAATGACGGTTTCCGCGACTTGAACATTGTCAGCAATTCGGGTAACCACAGCTCTCGCAGAGGTAAAACCAGGAGCCAATGCTCTTATTTCTGCATGATCGCCTGGACACGGGGACTGTATGCCGTTCGTGCATGCGGTAAATGGAGAAATACTTGCTAGCAATGGGTTATCTAAAGACCACGCATAGCTAAAATCACTTTGGTTGGTAACAATAGCGCCTGAGTGATCTCGTAGATAGGCCGCGACTGCGTATCTGTAGCCGTAGAACACATTATATCCTGTGGTAAGTTGAACTGGATTCAATGGAGATGCTTCCAGTGTATATCCTGTTTCAGGCGAAATATCACGTATAGAGAAATTATCAAAACGAGTTCTATTATCGCACCAAACGCCAATCCCATGTTTAGTGCCGTTTATGGAGGTGTCTGATCGGGTAAGGCGAAGGGTTCCGTTAACATATACTTTAATTGTTGGTCCGTTTAACTCTATTCGTATAACGTCTCCATCTGTTGGTTGTTGAGAAATATTTCCAAGTCCAGATTGTCTGCCTTGGTATCGTTTTGCCAACATATAATTTCGTCCTTGGCGTTCTACCCAGTAGTAGTTGTTTTCATCAATATATCGAAATGGAATTCTGGCGTCCTGATAATTTGCCGCAAGAGTAACTTCCAAAACTCCGTCTGTTTTCCCACTGTCAATCAATGCGTACCCAGGAGCTGGGCAACGGTTCGGGAAATATGCTTGGTTTTGAGAAATTCCGGCAACACCTCTAGTAATAATCCATGGGAATCCTCCTGTTGATCCTAAAGATGTAGAACCATTTGACCGATCAAAAGAGTCCTCGATACGTGAAGGAGTTCTGTGCGCAAAAGCTTTCAATTTGAGATTTTCAAAGTGAATAATCCCGGTTGCACTATTTGATTGATTGCTTAACTCAATCATACCAGCATGGATATATGTCTGTCCCAAGCTATGCTGAATGGGGTTTCCATTTTGATCATTTTGAGTATAATAGATCCAATTTCCTGGTTCTAGTCCATCGTAGGTTCTTACTTCGGATAACTTCCAGAACTCTCCCGGTGTATAAGAAAAGTAGAGGAGCAGTCTCATTTGTATGTTGTCTTCGTACCAAGATATTTCAAGAGTTGTTTGAGTATCCGACGCGGGATTAGAGGTAATGTATTGGTTTTGGTTTTGGATATTTCCTCTAAACACTTTCCCATTTGTATAGACATAAAAATTATCTGCTTCAAGTGTTACGTATGGAGTTCTCCACGAAACAATATTATTGGTTGGGAAAGACGGAGGAGTAAAAGTAGGGGTTGCTGTGGGAGATGCTGTTAAGGTAGAGGAGGTAATAGGAGTTGGAGTTAGGTCGTTGGTAGTGACTTGGGCACGAACAATGGTAATTTGATAAAACCAGAAAGCTGCCAGGGTTAAAAGTAAAAAAGATGCTGCAAGGCGATTCATTTTATTCATGAGTATTATAGCAGTTTTATCAGCTATGTAAAGATTAGTAACTAATACTTACTTATGCTTCATTCTCCAGAGTATATGGACCAAGGGTTATCAGAAGGCTATGAATAATACGTTTGAGCGCAATAATAGGGCAGCATAGCACAACTATAGGTTTTTGTCAAGTACTCTAGGATACGAGCCTGGTTCGAACGTAGTGAGAAGTGCCGAGAGAGGGAGTCGAACCCTCACAGCCTTTACGGCTAGTAGTTTTTGAGACTACCGCGTATACCATTCCGCCACCTCGGCTCAAAATCGATTATAACACATTACCTTGATTTTTCACCAAAAGATCAGTACAATACAAAGACATGAATTTTGAGGTTATATCCCGCCAACTCAAGGAAATCTCAACCGATGGAATTCTGCTTGTTGCGTTTGAGGGTAAAGAAAAACCAGTACTTACCCGTGCTTTTTCAGGTCTTGATCCACAGACTCTTGAGCTCATAAACGAAGCGATCGACCGTGACCAGTTTTTGGGAAAAGAAGGGCAACTGCTAACTGTTTTTACTCCTAAAAGAGCGTTAGCAAAACGGATACTTCTTATGGGTCTTGGGAAGAAAGATGAATTTTCGCATAACACCCTACGAAAAACACTTGCTGTACTGGTCAAACATGTCCGCACAAAAATGATTTCTATTACTATACCCTTGTTGCACGAAACAGATCATAAAATAGATTACGCTCTTCAAGCTCAAATGGTGGGAGAGGGGTTATTGCTAGGGAGTTACACATTTATAAAATATAAAAAAAATGAAGAGGCGCAAAAAGAGCTTGATACCGTTACATTTGTTGAGATCAACAAAAATTCAGCGCTAAAAATTAAAGAAGGCATAAAAAGAGCGCGGCTTTATACAGATGCCACAAAAATCGCGCGAGACTTAGTGAATGAGCCAGCCGCCGTGGTTACTCCAACATACCTTGCAAAACTTGCGCAGGATATCGCAAAGAAAAATCCAGAAATAAGCTGTAAGGTATATGATCGGGCTTCTCTTGAGAAAATGGGCATGGGAGCACTGCTTGGTGTTGCGCAAGCAGCAGAAACCCCGCCTAAATTTATTCACTTACAATATTCACCAAAGATAAAATCAGATCGTAAACGAAAGCTTGCGATTGTTGGCAAGGGTATTACGTTTGACAGTGGAGGAATCAATGTGAAAACTGGGGACCACATGCAAACTATGAAAATGGACATGTCTGGAGCCGCAGCAGTGTTGGGTGTATTCTCGGTAATTTCTCAGATAAAACCGACATTTTCCGTAATGGGTCTTATCGCGGCTACTCCTAATCTTATTTCCGGTACGTCATTGGTTCCTGGGGACGTGGTAAAAGCATTCAATGGTAAAACCATCGAAGTACTTAATACCGATGCAGAAGGACGAGTTACCTTGGCAGATAGTCTATCGTATGCGGTAAAAGAGGAGGCAACCGAAATAATTGATCTTGCTACATTAACAGGTGCGTGTATGGTTGCTTTGGGAACAGATATCGCAGGGCTTTTTAGTAACAATCGAAAACTAGCCGAAGAGTTTATAAAAGCATCACGCGTAACTGGAGAACGTATGTGGGAATTGCCGTTGACCAAAGAATATAAAACCATGAATAAAAGTGAAGTGGCAGATATCGCCAATATTCCTTCATCTCGATATGGCGGTGCCATTACCGGGGCGTTGTTTTTACAAGAATTTGTCGATAACAAACCATGGATTCATGTGGATATTGCCGGTCCTGCATTTATGGAAAAATCATATGAATTGGGTCCAAAAGGCGCAACAGGGTTTGGCGTTAGAACATTGTTAGAGTATATGCGTGGACTTTCCGAATAATACCATATGATTTCTGTAACAGACCTTCGCTCAGGCACTATTTTTGAAGAACAGGGGAATTTATATCAGGTGCTTTCCTACGAACATATTAAAATGGGGCGGGGAAGCGCAAACATAAAAGTAAAGGTAAAAAATATTCGTACTGGCGCAACCACAGATAAAAGCTTTATGAATGGTGCGAAAGTCAGCAATATGCTTAACACAAAAAAAGAACTGCAGTTTTTGTACAAAGATGAAGACGTTGTGTACTTTATGGATCCTACTACATTTGAACAGTCCCAGATTTCAGTGAAAATCGTTCCACAACATGTATATCTTAAAGAAGGAGAATCTTTTACCATTAGTTTTTTGGGTGATGAGCCGCTTTCTTTGCAGCTTCCTCCTAAAATGGAGTTTAAGGTAGTAGAAACAGGTCCATCGCTTCGTGGTAACTCGGCGACAAACATCTACAAAGATGCTATATTAGAGAATGGGCTGAAAACAAAAGTTCCACTTTTTATCGATACAAACGATTGCGTTCGTATTGATACCCGGACAGGCAGCTACAGCGAAAAAGTATAGGACGTATTTCAAACCACCCACGAATAGATTTTGAAACGTTCTTAAATAGTATGTTCAACAATCGGCTACTGCAGGTTCTTGCTATTAAACCGTTTTTATTTCTGTGGCTTGCTGAAATCTTTTCTCAAGTTGCCATTAACATGGCAAACTTTATTCTCATTATTGTTACCTTCAAGATTTCAAACTCAAACGCAGCAGTTTCTGGCATTATCATTTCGTATACCATTCCTGCCATCTTACTTGGTCTTCTCGCAGGAGTATATGTTGATCGGTGGAACAAAAAGAAGGTTTTGTTAATTACCAATATTTTACGCATGCTTCTTCTTGTTGTGCTGGCATTTGCGCATTCAAATC
Source organism: uncultured Gammaproteobacteria bacterium (assembly GCA_964628435.1). Lineage (GTDB taxonomy): Bacteria > Patescibacteriota > Microgenomatia > Levybacterales > UBA12049 > CAZVON01. The sequence goes on along the minus strand of CAZVON010000013.1, from coordinate 1,057 downwards.
TTGTGGTGATATACGCATTAGCTCTTATTATTTCCGCAATTACACAGTTTTTTATTCCCGCAGAAACGCCCATAATACCACTCGTAGTTTCTAAGAAGTTGTTACTTACTGCCAATGCGTTATTCGGCATGGGTGTATATGGTTCTGTGTTAGTGGCATATGCGCTTTCTGGGCCATTTATTATTTTTTTTGGAGAACGGTATGTGTTTGTTATATTAGCTGTCTTTTTTTTCTTAGCGACAATTTTTGTGTCTTTTCTTAACGTTTCTAAACACGGACAAAAAGAAGAAGAAAAAGGAGAATTAAAAGCAGCGCATACTCCTATGCAAACTTCACTCAGAGACGAAATCAAAGAAGCGTGTGCGTTAATGCTTAAGACAAAAGCTATCTATCATTCGCTTATTCTTCTGGTTTTGTCTCAATTGGTTATTCTGCTTTTGGGAGTGATTGGTCCAGGATACGCAAAGGAGACGTTAAATATATCAGTTAACGAATTTCCACTTCTGTTTGTTACGCCAGCAGCATTGGGAATGGTAGTTGGGGCTGTAATCATTGGTAATTTTTTCCACAACTATTCAAAAGTAAAAAGCGCAACGCTGGGAGTATTTATTTCAGGACTCACTATTTTTATGTTGCAGTTTGGGTATAAAGGGACATCCTCTGGGTTGGTTGGACTGGTCAATACGTTTTTACCCACTATTATACAATTGGACATGTTACACATGATCGTGTTATTGGGCGTTATACTTGGGTTTGCAAATGCTTTGGTATTTGTTCCATCAAATACTATCTTACAAGAAGAAACTTCAGAAGAGTTTCGCGGAAAAGTGTATGGAGCGTTAAATGCATTAATTGGCATATTTTCATTGTTGCCAGTAATCATTGTGGGGGAACTTGCCGATGTATTAGGAGTTAATATCGTATTGCGGGGGATGGGAATTCTGATTATGGTGTTTGGGGTATGGCGATTCTTTTCTGAAATCAGAGCAGGATTATGGAGGAGAACCTAATTATGGATGTCTTTTCGATAATTGTTCTTTTAGTCGGCACGTTACTT
>CAZVON010000012.1:9181-32052 GCA_964628435.1 uncultured Gammaproteobacteria bacterium | reverse complement strand
CTGGGTTCATCAGAGGAAATAATACACGCCATTGTAAAAGGCAATGTTTCTTTTTTTACGGGAGTGTCCAGGCTTGGCAAAAAAAACGCCCAAAAAATTATAATAGAACTAAAAAATAAAGTAGGAGGAATTGGAGATTTAGATTTATCAAACAGTTCAGATTTTCATAGCGATGAAGTAATAGAAACATTACAAGCATTAGGTTTTACGGTTCAGGAAGCAGGACACGCAATCAGAGCAATGGATGGGAGTTTGAAAACAACGCAAGAGAAAGTAAAATTTGCCCTGAAATTCTTAGGAAAATAATTTTCGAATTGAAAAATCTAGTAGGATGAATAAAAAATTAACAACAAAATCTGAAGAGATAGTTCCCGAAGAAGAAGTACTTTTTACCTCGCTGCGTGCTCAAGCTTGGCCAGAGTTTTTTGGACAGGAGAGTATTAAAGAATCACTGCAAATTGCAATTTCAGCAGCCAAAAAAAGAAGTGAAGCAATCGAACACATCTTGCTGTATGGACCTCCTGGTCTTGGGAAAACAACTCTTTCTCATTTAGTTGCCAAAGAAATGGGTGCGCAAATTCGAGTTACTTCTGGTCCTGCTATTGAGCGAACTGGTGACCTAGCATCAATTTTAAGCAATTTGGAAAAAGGAGACATTTTGTTTATCGACGAAATCCACCGTCTCAATAAAACGGTAGAAGAAACTCTCTATCCAGCAATGGAAGATTACGCGTTAGATATTATTATTGGGAAAGGTCCATCTGCTCGTACCATGCGGTTAGAATTGCCTCAATTTACCATTATTGGCGCCACTACGAGAATTGGATTATTATCTGCGCCGCTTCGGGATCGATTTGGCGTTGTACACCGTTTGGATTTCTATCATCCAACAGAGCTTGAAAAAATTATTCAAAAAGCCGCAGAAAAACTAAGTGTTAAAATCGATACAGAAAGTATTTCAGAGATCGCAAAGCGAGGTAGAGGAACCCCTCGTATTTCCCTCAAACTTCTTAAGCGTGCCCGTGATTACGCTTCGGTTAAAGGAATAGGAATTATTACTATTTCGTTAACCTCAGACGCGCTATCGCTTCTGGAGGTTGACCCAATGGGGTTAGATGGTGCGGATCGTAGATTTTTGCGAGCAATTATAGAAAAATATAGTGGCGGACCTGTTGGAATTGAAACCATTGCCGCAAGTATTTCAGAAGACATTGGAACTATCGAAGATGTGGTCGAGCCGTATTTGCTCCAAATCGGATTTCTCAAACGCACTCCTCGCGGCAGAATGGTAACAAAATCAGCCTACCAACACTTTGGAATGCCTGCAAAAGACATTGATTCGAAACTGCAACAAAGTTTATTATAACGGTTTCCTGTATACTACGAATATGTCAGATCCAAAAAAATCATGGACAACTCTTTCCTCAAAAAAAGTATTCACCACCCCATATTTTGATGTTTTAAAAGATGAAATTGTTCGGCCGAATGGAGAAAAAGGAACGTATTATATAATTGAAGGGAAACCATCGGTCATGATTGTTCCAGTGACTGACAAGCAAGAAGTATTTTTGATTGGGTTGTATCGATATGCTGCGAAAGTTTTCTTTTGGGAAGTTCCAGGGGGTGCTTTGGATGGTGAAGATATTATTGAGGCCGCAAGGCGAGAACTGCAGGAAGAAACAGGATTAGTATCAGAAGAATGGAAAAAGCTAGGATACAATCATGTCATGAATGGGAGTATGAATAAGATAACCCATATGGTATTGGCAAAAAATGTTGTTGAACAAGGAGAGCACAAGCAGGAAGACGAGGGAATAACAGAGATGAAAAAAATACCGTTTAAAGAGGCACTTCACATGATCAAAAATGGAGAGATTACTGACTGTGAGACAGTGTCAGCGCTCACTCTTGCTGCTTTGCATCTTAAGATTGTATCGAGTGAACAAAGTTAATGGAGCAAGCTAGGAGTCGTTTAAAACTGCAAATGAAAGAGATCTTGGAAAACAGGAATAGTGGAGATAAGTAACTGCACGGCAATACTTATAAAAAGACTGAAGAGCAAAAACTTATTCACCCGTAAGAGTGAGCGACCTCGAACTACAAACGCAAGCAGTAAGTGAGAAAAAATAAGGGTATTAAAAATAATAGTGCGCGCGTAATCTTCTGAAGAGGTGTTATTCAGAAGATATATAAATAAAAGAAATAGAAGAAGAGCAAGTGATCCACCAACCAAGCTGATAAATCCAATGCGTGCTCCACTAAGTATTTGAGCCTTGGGGCTGCGAGGTTCTTCTTTTAAAATCCGTGGATCTTTGGTGTCACCGGCAAGTGCTAAAGCAGGGAATCCATCAGTGATAAGATTGACCCATAAAATTTGCGTTGGCAAAAGAGGAGTCGGATAACCAAAAATTGTTGCTAAAAAAATAAGCGCAAGCTCAGATAAGTTTCCAGTGAGTAAATAGGTGATCGAAGTTAAAATATTTCGGTATATAGTACGTCCTTCTTCTACAGCCCCAACCAACGTTGAAAAGTTGTCATCGGTAAGTACGATATCACTTGCTTCCTTTGCCACATCAGTTCCTGACTGTCCCATGGCAACTCCAACATCAGAGCGTTTTAAAGCCAGGGCGTCATTTACGCCATCTCCTGTGACTCCCACAATATATCCTTGCTGTTTATATAAATTTACCAACCGTAATTTGTCTTCTGGTTGGGTGCGGGCAAAAATGCGAATTTTTGGGAGAAGTTTTAATAGTTCCTCATCAGAAAGCCTTTGCATATCATTGCCTGTTAGTACATCTTCGTTTTTTTGGATAAGACCAATTTCTTTCGCGATTGCCAAAGCAGTTAATTCGTTATCGCCAGTTACCATTACTGTTTTTATTCCTGCTTGGTCTGCTTCTCTAACTGCTTGGTAGGCTTCTTTTCTGGGCGGATCATACAAAGCAACCAACCCTAAAAAATCTAATCCTTGTTCAATATGAGATCTACTCGTTGTTTTATGATGCTCTTGCTTTGCCGCAAAGCCAATTACCCGATACCCTTCTTTTGCAAACGATTCAAAAATTTCCGTTGCTTTTTGTTTATCAGATTCTGTTAACGTGCTTTTTGCAATAACTGCTTCTGGCGCGCCGCGCACATAGATATATTTTTTCCCAGCTTCTAAAAATGCAGTAGTAATAGTTTTGGTTTCGCTGTCGAATGTATATTCATCAACAATAGTTCCATCATCAACTAAATCTTTCATATGTGCTTGTGTCTGTGCCCAGACAAGAAGCGCTGCGTCAGTTTTGTCTCCGACCACGTCAACCTGCTTGCTATCTGCTTGTTGGACTAAAGTTGCGGTATTGCCAAGGACACAAGCGCGAAGAAGTGAAAACTTATCGGGTTGTTGTATCAGCCAGTGTTTTTTAACAGCCATAGAATTTTGAGTAAGGGTTCCTGTTTTGTCGGTTAAAATAACCTGTACTGCGCCCAATGTTTCGATAGCGGGCATTTTGCGAACAATGGCGCGTTTTTTTGCCATGCGGTTGGTTCCAATAGCAAGGGCGATCGTGATAATGGCAGGAAGTCCTTCTGGAATTGCGGCAATTCCAATACTGACTGCGATCAAAATAATAGGAAGAAGGGTTTTCCCTTGCAGAAATCCAATTGGAATCAGAAGAAGCGCGATTACCAATACTGCGATAGAAAGCATTTTCCCTAAAGTGTCAAGTTGTGTTTGAAGTGGTGTTTTGTCGATTTTCAGCGTTGAGAGTGTTTGGGCAATTTGCCCAAAGCGAGTTTGCATGCCAGTTTTTTCAACCAGCAAGGTTGCTTTTCCTCGCGTCAGAAGTGTTGCGCTAAAAAGCTGTTCTTTATGTCCTTTTGCAACCGGAATTGATTCACCAGTAAGCAGCGATTCATCTACTTCTACCTGGGTTGCGGTAATCAGGGTGCCATCTGCTGGAACCTTGTTTCCTTCAGAAAGTAATACCACATCTTTAGGTACTAACTCATTTGCTGGAATTTGTTGTTCTTTACCATCGCGAAGAACTAAGGCAATAGGTGTTGAAAGGTCTTTGAGTTTCTCAAGTGATTTTTCTGCTCGGTATTCTTGGATAAAACCAAGCGTGGCATTGACGATAAGAATGGCAAGAATAAAAACAGCGTCAATGGTATCATGAATAAAAAATGACAATAGTGACGCAGCGGCAAGAATACCGTTAATCAGGGTAGGAAATTGTGAAAGAAATAATCCTAGTGGTGAAATTGTTGTAGTGGTACTGATTTCGTTTTTGCCGAATTGTTGGCGTTTCTGTTCAACTTCTTGGGCAGTAAGACCTTTTTCCATTTAATGGTATTGTACCATAGGGTTTTAAGGAATGTGAATTTTTACGAACAATAAGAACGGTACTTTGAAGTATAGATAGACGTATCAGTCGCTTGCTGTTGAGTTTTTATTACAGAAAGATGATAAAGCGCTGGACAATAAAAAGGTTGAATATTCAACAGATCGTAATACATTTTTTCTTCGTATTGCCGCCAGCCTATTTTTTGGAAAAAACTGGCAAGTCGAAGGAGCGCGTGAAAATCCGATTTTTCGAATATAAAACTAAGGTTCTGCTTACTCATACCAAATTTGTCTATCAGTAGTTTATTTTTAGGAGTATTCTTCATAAGAATAATAGCGGTGTCATCAAGATAGACTATTTTCCAGTCAGGATGATGAACAATTGCTTTAAAAAATAAAGTTGCCCATGGTGTTTGGTCAGTATGGGCAAAGAAAATGGTATTAAGTTTGTATCGATAAGCTACATCATCGAATGTCTTTTTATTTTCTTGCATAGGAATATAGACATTTTGGAAAAATGAGGATGGGTATGCCTCTGGTCTGCCATCAACAAATACTTTTTCAGTAGGATATAGTCGGTACTCAAGATAACTGCCAATATCAAAATTATTAAATAGCGGTCCTTTAAAACCATTCCTGATAAAAAAATCAACCGCAGGTTGTATACCTGATACTACGCTTGCGCCAATAGCTTTTTCAGAAATTGTTGTAGACATACTGATACCAATAACGATTAGCAACAGCAGATAGGTACTATTCTGCAATATAACAGATGTCATAGGTCGTTTTATATATGTTGCATATATAAGTGAAAGACCGTGAGTAAATGGAATAAAGGTGCCTAATACAAACAATGGAAAATTCCGAATATGAATAATACCAAGAATAGTAAAAAACACGACCAAAAACCAATCAATTCTGAACGTTTTTTTCATTACTGCAAAAAGACTGAAAAAAATCAGACAGACAGCAAGTGCGAAAAAAATAATAGTTGGCTTATAAGCATATGTCCACAAGAAAAATATATTTTGATTTTCTTCGATTGAATACCCATAATTATTAAAAACACGAAGAGGATAGAGCGCGCCGTTTATCCCATTTGGATTTGCCAAACAACTTACCACAGAAGCCGTAGTAACAATAATCAATATACAGGTATACTTATTAAACAATTTGTTGCGATGTGTCAAAAGATCATCAAGAAGAAATAGTCCCAATACCGCAATACCGATGGGAAAATAAATATGCATATTTGCCCACAGCAGTTGAGTAATAGGAAGGATAACAATAAACCGAGTTCGAGTTTGTTTATAGCGATATAAAATAACGATAAACAGAGACAGAAATAAAAAGCTAAAGACTTCTGGCCGAACATCGGTTCTTTCCATAAGGATCCGACTATAAAGAAATGAAGCAACAATAAGTGGAATGGTTGGATATTTTTTTGCAGCAATATAAAAAAGAACAGCATATGCAGCCAAAACGATGATGGTTGTGGTTACCAAAAGACCAGTAAAACCAGAGTTCTCATAGATAAGATAAAAAACAACTTCAGATAGCCAGTGGTGGTTAATAAACGGAAAGTCAGGATGAGTGTAGGAAAAAAGATTTGTTTTTGGAATAGAGAATGTTTGTAGAATAATCTTGCCCGTTAATATGTGTCGCCCTAAGTCCTGGGTAATTGCAGTTATGGGATGGAAAAAACTTACAAACAGAAGAATAAAAATTGAGGCGATACTACCTGCACGCAAAAGGATAAGCATACCTTAAAAAACTGATATTTTAGGTCGGTATTGCAGAGCTTCTGCAATATGAGTTGGTTGTATGTGTTGTGAATTTTCTAAATCCGAGATAGTACGGGCAAGTTTTATGATTCGATAATATGAACGCGCGGAAAGATGCAGGTTGGAAACAGCTTGGCGAAGCAGGCTGACGCATTCGGGAGAAAGCACGCAAAATGCTTTAATATCTTTGGGTGTCATTTCTGAGTTAGTCGTGATTTTCTTTGAGGAAAGTTGCGAGAACCGTTTGGTTTGGTGATCTCGTGCTTTTTGGACGCGTTTTCTAATAATATTTGAGGTTTCGCTGACCGATAAATCGTTTATTGCGGTGAGTTTTTCTATTTTTACCGCAGGAACTTCTAAATGAATATCGATTCGGTCAAGAAGTGGACCTGAAATTTTTTTTTGGTACTTTAGGATTTGAGAAGGCGTGCACTTGCATTCATGAAATTTATCCCCAAGATATCCACATGGGCAGGGGTTTTGGGCGGCAACCAGCATAAATTTTGCAGGGAACGTAAGTCTACCGTGAGAGCGAGAAATAGACACAAATCCATCCTCCAGCGGTTGTCGCAAGACTTCCAGTACACTGCGTGGAAATTCAGGTAATTCGTCCAAAAAAAGCACGCCGCGATGAGCAAGCGAGATTTCCCCAGGTTTTGGCATGGCGCTTCCACCAATTAGTCCTACGTGGGAAGTGGTATGATGAGGGTTGCGAAATGGTCTTTTTTTGACAATAAAATCATGCTCTAGCAATCCGCTAATACTGTATACTTTTGTTACCTCAAGCGCTTCGGTAAAGGTTAAGCGGGGTAAAATAGAAGGAAGAGTTCTGGCAAGGAGTGTTTTTCCAGCGCCTGGTGGTCCTTTAAATAAAATATTGTGGCTGCCCGCTGCGGCAATTTCTAATGCCCGTTTTGCTTGTTCTTGTCCTTTAATATCTTTCATGTCAAATTCTGACTGTTCGTCTTCTAAGTATTTTTCAAGCATGATATATGGATGAGGTTCAATTGGTTGTTGATTGGTGAAGTGATAAAAAAGATCACGCAACGTTTCAACAGGGAAAATAGTAATACCGTTTATAATAGCTGCTTCTTTGGCATTGTTTACAGGCAAAAAAATGTGTTGAATGCGTTTTTCTTTCGCAAGCAGTATCTGAGGCAACACACCGGTTATATGTCTGAGTCGTCCGTCCAATGAGAGTTCACCCAAAAACAACGCATTCGTAGTATCTACTTTTAATTGTGAAGACGCAATAAGAATGCCAAGGGCAATTGGGAGATCATACGACGGTCCTTCTTTGGGAAGATCTGCAGGCGCGAGATTAACAGTAATACGACGTGCGGGAAAATCAGCGCCAGTATTTCTAATTGCGCTTCGAACTCGTTCTTTTGCTTCTTCAACTGCTTTGTCTGGTAGCCCAACTAAGGTAAAAGATGGTAATCCTTGTGAAGCAATATCAACTTCTACTTCAACCGCAACTGCATTCAGTCCTACTACCGCAGCAGAATTGATTTTGGCAAGCATACTAGTATCATAGCAAACTAGGGAGTGTTAATGGGGAAATCTATACAAGTTACTACGACAAATCCTGCCGTTCATACTCCAACTTCTGTTTATTTATGTATAAAAAAGTCGGTTTTTTTGGTATGCGGACAGGTTTGTCTATTATTGAAACGTTTCGTAAGTTATACTTTAGAGTTTTTCTTTAAGAAAACAATGTTAAAGATAGTAAGAGATGAGTAAGGGTGTTCTTCATTTCGCTATCTTGACAAATAGACAAAAGATGCTATACGCTAAACACAGCTCTAGAAATAATGAAATACCTGCTCCCTTTATTTTTAGGACTTTTTTTTATTCTTTCGGATTCTGTTTCCTATGCTCAGGCTCCTCGGGAACATTACGATTGGAGCTCTACGTTAACTAAAAAAACAAATGTTTTAGGCGCAAAAACTTCTGTGTTAGGAGAATCAGTAGAAGCAGCAAGCGTGTATCAATTCGATACATATCTGCTCGGCGGCAACCTTACGCCATCCAGCCCTTTTTACTTTATTAAGCCTTTTCAAGAAAATGTTCAATTAACATTTACTTTTGATCCACAGAAAAAAGATGATATGCGACTCGCAATAGCAGGTGAACGTGTCGTAGAAATGCAGCAGCTTGCAGAAACAAATCCGAATGCGCTTAACAGCGCAGTTTCCTCTTACGATTCTTATATGAGAGAGCTTACTGCGAATCTTCGGCAGAAAGGACAACAAGGACAGGATGTAAGTGCGTTACTTACAAAAGTAGAAGAACAGACGGCGAAACAAAATATTATCTTAGAAGAAGTAACCATCAAGATTCCAGATGCAACGCAGCCAGTTGCTAAAAGGGCTGTGGAAGCAAATTGGGAAGGGATAGATACAGTTGCAGATATAAAATCACGACCCGCTGTCCCACCCGATGTGGTGGATCGTTTGCAAGCACTTAAAGCCCAAGGTTTATTGACCGATGAAGAAGTTATCAAACTAGTCAATGCAAAAACACGTTCAGAAGCACGAGAAGAATTACAAAAATATGTTAATGAGGGAATCGTACCAGAGGCAGATTTTATTCGCTTAAATGAAAATGTGAAAGCATTTTATCCAGATGACTTTAATCAGATTCATGAAGTAAAAAGATTCTATGAGCTGCAGCGACTGGAGAGTGAAAAACCAGACGATACAACCCTTAAAAAAATACAAGAGTACGCAAAAACATATAAACCAGGCGATACAGTACCGGCAGATTTCAGAAAATACTGGGTACCTGTTGTACGACTAGAGGAAATTCAAAACACGCTTCGTCCAGATCTTATAGATGATAGTTTAATTAGAAATAAACAGGGTGATTATAATAAGTACAAAGAAGTTGTCGAACGATTTAAGCCACGGCCAGAAGATCTTGCCTTTTTGGAGAATTACCTCAAGGGCAATCCCAATAGCACGCTACCACCCGAATACGAACGCATGCGTGAACTTGGAAAAAGATACGGAGCTCAATGCGGAGCAGGGCAGCGCTGGGTTCCTCAACCGCAGTCAGGAGGATTTTGTGTTCCAGAAGGAAACACAACCGTTACTGACTTGCCAAGAATAGAAAACTTTGCAAAAGGAAAATCTTGCGCAGGAGGAATAACTGCTGCAAAAGGACCAGGCGGGGTATGTTCGGCGTATCCTTCGGATTGTATTCCTCCAGGCTGGTCAGCAACCACTACATGCGTTGAAACACCGGCTGTTTTTGTAACACAGAATAATAGAACCAATAGACAGATAAGCTGTTCATCTAATAGCCATTTCGTACCGGTTCCATACTTACCAGATGGAGGATATTGTATAGCTAATGTTACTCCTGTGGACAGTACTAATCAAGGGGGTCCAGAGGTTGCGGCTTGTCCACTTGGATTCCATCGAAATTATCCAGGAGGACCATGTTTTCCTGATGACTCCACAACATATATTCGACCTTCTCTTCCTCGTCTTACTTCTAATCCAGGGGATTATCCAAGTCCGTTTTACACAAGCAGACAGTGTGGAGCAGGATATAGGTGGGTAGCAGATGTGGTAAATCCAAGTGGTGGATATTGTGCGCCTGATTCGTATGTTCCACCTATTAACGTAGGAGGTCCTCAGCCAACCTTTGCCCCGAAAACAGATATGGGAAAATGTCGAACTGCTGGAGAATGTTATGATTTTTGTAAAGAAAACCCTACAGCAGCTTCGTGCAAAGGCTTTAATCCCAGCGGTCCAAGACCAGGTGACTCTGGAAGCCGCGAAAGTCAAGAGGCTGGATGTAGATCAGCAGGAGGATCATGCGACTGGAGTGGTGGATCTTGTAATTGTAAAGGATATAAAGTTCCCACAGGAGTTCCTGGATCTCCTACAGGATCGCCTATTGTTTGTCAACTGTATTGCCCTAATGGCCAATATCAAGATTCTAGTAGTTGTGCTTGTCGTAAATCAGAAGACTATCCTTCACGTTGTAGCTACCCATCCCAGGGATGTGGATCCGGGAAATATTGGGATTATGGTAGTTGTAGTTGCAAGTCGAATGATAGTCAACCACCGTCTCCATCAACGTGTTCCAATTATAGCAGTGGCATGTGTGGATCTAGTGGTTGGTTTGATTGGGGATCATGTAGCTGCAAGCAAAGTACCACTAATCCCAACCCACCGCCTGGATATGGGACATGTGCTGATGGACAAGAATGGAACGGTTCATACTGTCAAACAAGGTCTACAGGATCTGGATCTAATCCGCCCCCGCCGCCATCTGGGACAACACCACCATCTACTTATAGTCAACCTCCTTCATACACACCGCCTTCGTCATATCAGCAACAAACTCCTCCACCTCCTTCTAACTACCAACAGCAACCGCCTCCACCTCCTTCTTCCTATGAACAGCAATCACCCCCGCCGCCATCGTCCTATTCTCCGCCACCTCCACCATCTTCGTACGAAGCGCCACCTCCACCCTCGTCCTATGAACAACATCCACCAGGAGTATACGGAGTGGCAAAGAGCAGAAACTTCTTAGAAATTCTTTGGGATAACCTCTTTGGAAGTAAGTAGGGTTTACTTGACTGTTATTATTCCTGTAAGTTCTGGGTTAAGATGGTCGTGAAAACGCCAGACACCTTTTTTGTTGAATATAAATTTCCATTGTTGATTATTCTCTAATGGTTTTTTACTATCAAACTCTGGATATATTAAATGCATAGGATGAATATTTGAGGCTGGCCACCGCAGCGAGGTTCCTACATTTTTAAACACAACTAGTGTTCCTTCTTTAACAGTTATTTTGTTGGGATTATAGCCGTCTTCTGTAATACGAATAATAACTTTAGTTTCTTTTGTTTCTCGTTGTGTTTGCGTTGGCGTTGCTTGAATAGGCGATTTTATAGGAGTAAGGGAAGGCTTTAGATAAGAACTAGCATTATTACATTGTAGTAATTTATCTTGTGGGAGGTCATAACAAAAAGAAGAATACGCAGATGCATTCAAGATCTCTTTTGCGCGCGTAATAATAGCATCGTAGCAATGTTTTTTTTCTGAAAGTTTTTTAAGAAGCGAGCAAAACTTTTTTGCTTTTTCTTCTCCAGATGGGTCCCAAAAAGTATCCTGCACAGCTCCTTCCAGACAATTGGTTCTAAGTTCTCCTTCTGGTGCGAATTGGCAATATTGAATAGAATATGTAATATTCTGCTGTGTGGTTCCGCTTGCGTCTCTTCCCATACTTTGAAAGCATTGGGTTTTATATAATGATGGAGCATTTTCACAAGCTTCTGCTATTTTTTGAAAATCATTATTAAATAGCTGTCGCATACGAGATGTTTGCAAGAAATAACAAGCGCCTTTATATTTTTCTGGCACAGAATTACAGGGAAAATGAGGATCGGCATTGAGATACTTTGTAAAGTGTCCAGAGCTTTTGTCTGCGAGACCACCCACAATGTTTTCCATAAAAACTCCAGACCAGCAAGACCATTGGTCGTTGTATGCCCTGAGCAAATCACAATTGCTAAGCGCTTCGAAAAGTTCATAACTTGTCCATGCCATTAGTCCATGACCAATGCCATGCACGCATTGATGTTTGAAGAACCGATTCGAATCCGAAGAACAAAGCAGCGACATGTTTTTTTCAAGTTGATCTGTCCCTTTATCGTTAAAAAAAGCCTCGGTTGCGCCATGGTAGCATCCAGAATGACACTCACTACTACATAGTTTAAAAGCTTGCGATTCAAACAATTCATACGCATACCGTCCAGTTTCATGTGCTCTGTCATGGCACGAAAGATTTTGCTCTGGCATACGTGTTGAAAGTTTATAAATAATCTGTGACGGGCCGAATTGTTGGATGCTCTGTTTTAGAAAAATGTCGTTTGTGATCAGTTGGTTTTCTTGCTCAGGCGGTATAGATAGTGGTGGAAATCCTTTGTTTGACGCAAGGGAAAAACCAGCAAGACAGCTTGAGCGGTGAAGTACATCTGTAAGATTCTCGCATTTTTCTTTTGCGATGTTGGAATTTGTTGTTAACGATACTAATATTCTTCCAATTTCTACAAAACAAAGATCTTGGTATTGTTTTGGTACTATGCTGCAGAAATAGAAAGATCTTTGAGTATTCAGTTCGTCGAAGTTGAGAATATTGGCAACAGCGCCAACCATACAGTCGCTGTAGGCTGTTGTGGGCATTTTTCGACAAATCGTCCATGCTGTTTCTGCATTTTTTTCCAAGTTGTTCGCAGTGTCAATCCCATATATGCTTTTTTGCCAAATCGGGTTTGTGGTCATAAGACCAATACTTTGGATACAAGGATGCACATTTTCATCCTGAGTGCTTAAGCATATGTCTGCTGCTTTGCGAACGTCAAGTTTGGTTAATTTTGTTAGATATCCTGCGTGGTTGATATAACATTGCCACTGATATTTTTTTTCCATTTTATTGCATGGCGCAAGAGGATCTTGAGGGTCAAATCCAACTGCTTTTTTGTCTTCTACAATAGCATTCATATTTTCCATAAACACCCCTTGCCAGCACCCTTCTTGGGCATTTATTGTCGGAAGTTGATCACAGACAGTCAGAGATTCATTTAATTTATATGCCATTGCCATCATGAGCCCATGGCCAACGCCGTGGTAGCAATATGAATATAATTTGGTAGGTTTTTCTTTTGGAATATTTTCACAAATGCTTGTAGCTGCTTGGCTGTACGTGTCGCTTTTAGAAAGTGCATATTCAAAAAATCCATGTTGGCAGCCATAGTTAAATGTTGAAGGACAAGCTAGAAATGCTTGTATATGTATACCTAATATTTCTGCCGCGGCCCTGCCAATTTCATGCGCGTGTTGGTGATCATCAAACTCTGCTTTAATTACTCCTTTTTTACGCAGTTCTTCAAGAAGTCCTATGCTAAATGTTACTCCTTGTTGCTTAACAGCTAGCTTTAAAAATTTTCTATAACACCTATCAAGTGGTTCTCTTTGGGAATACAAACTACATTCTTCTTTTGTTTGGGAAACCCAAGAAGATAGACTGTTACTTTTTTGATTATACAGTTTTTGATAGGCGATAAATGCAAAAAGAATAATACATCCTCCTGCAAGAAAAAAAAGAAACTTTGGGAGAAGTTTTCTAGTGAGATGCATACTGTTTTTTAGTATAAAACCTTAAGATATTCTTGACAAGTATAGCGATGAGGTGTACAGTAAAGTATGGAGCCCCATATCCATCCATTTCCTCAAGGTTTAACTTTTGACGATGTGTTATTGCTGCCTGGGTTTACTGATTTTTCGCGTTCAGATATAAACCTTTCTACACAACTAACCAAAAAGATTTTTTTAAAAATTCCGTTTGTCTCTTCACCAATGGATACAGTTACCGAAAGTAAACTCGCAATTGCTCTGGCGAAAATGGGAGGAATTGGCATCATTCACCGCAACCTATCGATCCAAGATCAAGCAGAAGAAGTGGCTAAAGTCAAACAAAAAAAATTATTGGTGGGAGCTGCAATCGGTGCGAATAATGGTTATCAAGAACGAGTAAAAGCACTATCAAAAGCACAAGTTGATGTTGTAGTAATTGATTCTGCTCATGGGTACACAAAATCAATTCTTGATTCAATTACCTTTATTAAAAATACCTATAAAGATATCCAAATTATTGCGGGTAATATTGCAACCTTTGAAGGTGCTCAAGCTTTAATTCACTCAGGGGTAGACGGTTTGAGGGTGGGCATGGGACCTGGTGCTATTTGTACAACTCGAATTATTTCTGGTATGGGAGTGCCGCAAGTTACTGCGCTGTTAGAAACAGTTCGAGCTGCGTCAAACGAGACATCAGGGCAAGCTATCCCAGTGATTGCGGATGGAGGAATTAAATATTCTGGCGATATGGTAAAAGCACTGGCATGCGGCGCATCTGCTATTATGATGGGTAGTTTTTTTGCTTCTTGTGAAGAAGCGCCAGGAGATATAAAGGTTTTAGAGAAGCATGAAGTTCCTCATCGTTTTCAAAGTATTTTTAATGGAAGTAAAAAAACATACAAATTTAAAGAATATCGCGGTATGGGATCAGTTGCAGCCATGCAAAAGGGTACAAAAATCAAATCAGAAGGAGAGTTTCATGGGAAAGATTATAAAGATAGAATGTTGGTTGCAGAAGGAGTTGAAGGATTGGTTCCAATTAAAGGGACCGTGCAAGAGATGCTTGATCAAGCACTTGGCGGGATGAAATCAGGAATGTACTATGTTGGAGCAAAATCTATACAAGAGTTATGGAAGAAAGCTCGTTTTATTCAAATTACTCAAGCATCTTTAACTGAGAGCCATCCGCACGATATTCTCATAACGAATGGAGGGAAAAACTACCAATAGTTAGTTCGTTCATAGTTAATAGTATCTGTAGTAATCGAACTAACGAATAACGAACTAACTATAAACTTGCTATGATTTACATCATTGACTTTGGTTCCCAGACAACCCATCTGATTGCTCGGAGAATCAAACATCTTGGCAGTCAGATACGCATCATTCCTCCAGAAGAAATCATATCTTACGTTAGAAACCAAAAACCTCAGGGCATTATTCTTTCGGGCGGTCCGGCATCTGTCTACGAAAAAAACGCACCATCTCTTGACCGTCGCATTTTTTCTTTAAAAATTCCTATTCTTGGGATTTGTTATGGATTGCAATTAACAGCCCATCTGTTAGGAGGGAAAGTGGTTTCCGGCAAAAAGGAATATGGCCCTGCACAATTCAGAATTAAGAATTCCCGCTTCGCGAGGCGAGCAGAATTAAGAATTCAGAATGGATTGCCAAAAGAGTTTACCGTTTGGATGTCACATGGTGACGAAGTTGTAAAATTGCCAAAAGGGTTTGAAGTAATTGGCTCGACAGAGCATGTTCCATTTGCATTTGTTGCAGACCACACGCGTAAGATTTTTGGATTGCAATTCCATCCAGAAGTAGAGCACACAGAAAATGGACTCCTGATTCTGGAGAACTTTTTGAACTTGTGTGAGGTTCAAAAGAAGAAGCATGGCATTGATGTAGAAGAAATTGTGAATGGAATTAAAGAAGGAGTGGGGGATGCGCATGTAATAGGAGCTGTTTCCGGCGGAGTTGATTCAACAGTTGCTGGTGTATTAACTGCTCAAGCAATAGGGAAGCGGTTTATACCAGTCTATGTAGACAATGGACTCATGCGGGAGGGGACTGAAGAACATGTGAAAAAGATTTTCACAACACGCGGTCATGTTAAGCCTATAGTCGTAAGAGTAGAGGAGACCTTGCTTCGTAAACTTCTTGGAATTACTAACCCCGAAGAAAAACGAAAGATTATTGGAAATTATTATATAGAGGTATTTGAGCAAGAAATGCAAAAATTGCTAAAATTCGGCTTTCCTGTCAAATTCTTGCTGCAAGGAACCATTTATTCAGATGTGATTGAGAGTAAAGGTACTAAGCATGCGGCAAAAATAAAAAGCCATCACAATGTGGGTGGTTTGCCCAAAAACATGAAGCTCAAGCTTCTTGAACCCTTGCGGGAATTCTACAAAGACGAAGTGCGGGAGATTGGAAAAAAACTTGGATTGACGGATGAATTTGTTTATAAACAAACCTTTCCTGGTCCGGGATACACGGTTAGGATTCGGGGTGAAGTCACAAAAGAGCGCTTAGAGAAAGCAAAGCAAGCAGATCGGATTGTGCTTGAAGAACTAAAAAAAGCGAATTGGTTGTCCCAGGTCTTTATGTCTTTTCCAGTACTAACTGGCGCACAGTCAACTGCTGTAAAAGGAGACGGAAGATTTTTTGGTGAAGTTATTGCGCTTCGTGTCGTACAGTCAAAAGACCTTATGACATCAACCTGGGCTCCTCTCCCCTACGATCTGTTACAAAAACTCTCGTCGCGAATTGTTAACGAAGTTCCGGGTGTCTCACGTGTTGTCTATGATATTTCGACCAAGCCACCGGCAACCATGGAGTGGGAATAAAAAAGTATAAGGTTTAAAGTGAAAAGTTGAAGAAATAGAGATTCTTTGTGAACATTAATATAAGAATGCGAAAAAAGCTGACCTTGCTCGTGCACCTCGTCCTTCTAGAGAAGGGTTTATTCCTCTGGTTACAGATGAAGAAGGTCCAATTCCCCACGTTTTTCCTGATGGATCTGTACAAGAAATTCCCGTCACCTCAAGTCAAGAGTCTCGCCTTTATAGGTGATGTTTTTGGGTTTTATCACAACTTGCCGTTCTCCTTTTTCTATGTATCCAGCGTTAATACTCTGGAATTTATTTTTCTTAATAATTGATTGCGCTTTTTTAACATCCTTTGCTGGCATAAAAATGGCATAATCCTGCCCCATATTATACGTCTGATAAATTTCGTAGTTATCGATATTGGCGTATTTTTGGATAAATAAAAAAATGTCTTGGGGATCAAAGATTCTTTCCAACACATAGGTAAAATTATGGCGGGCCCGCATTATTTTTCGAAGCCCGTGCCCTGTGATATTACAAATATAGTGGAGCTCAATACCAGCATCCAACAGATCTTGCACAACTTTTGCATAGATATTGCTGGGGGTTAGCAATGCTTCGCCATACAGAGTGCCGTTTGGCAATTTTGTTGCATATCCCTTAAGTAGTTTTTTTGCAAGAGCTCGGGTGAGAGAAATTCCATTTGCGTTCACACCATTACTTCTTAGTAGTAAAATTCTGTCGCCCGATTGTAATTTTGTATCAATAAGCAATCGTTTTTTCGACGAAATAATGCCAACCGCAGAACCAGCAAGATTAATAGTATCTGGGACAATAACTCCTTTGGAGGTTGCTGTTTCTCCTCCTCCCCAGGTAACCTCAGACAAATCGCACGCTTTTTTCCATCCAGTAATAAAATCTCTCATTCGTTGATCGTCTTGCAACCATCTATTGTCTTCCACTGCCCAATACGCATGAATGACCAATGGTTTGGCTCCGACAGTCGAAAGATCATTTACAAATGTTGCTATTGTATCTTGGGCAATTACGTCGTAGTACGTCCTTCGACCCAGCTCATGATCTGCGATTTTTCTCATGGCATCAGCGATAAGATTTTTCGTGCCCAGGCATTCAATAACAGCTGCCATAAATACGCGTCCCTGTTTCCATACAAACGCAGATTCACCGCGTGTTTCTGGCACTTCTTCAAACCCGTATTTTTGTAAATAGATTCCTGTTTGTCGTGCAGACGTCTGGGAGAGTTTATTAATGGGGTCTTTGGTGTCGTAGTTGTCTCCGACCTGTGAATAGGTGATGGTTTGTTTTTTTTTCATAACGAAGCTAAAAATTCAGGGGTTGCTTCTGTAAGGCTGCTAATTTTTTTATATGCTTTTTGGAAGTTATGGTGCTTTGTGTATGTACTCGGTACTGCAATAACTTTTATACCCGCGTCTGTTGCTGCTTGGACTCCTGTTTCTGAGTCTTCAAAGGCAATGCAGTCTTTTGGATCTACATTCAGTTTTCGCGCAGCTTCTACATACACATCAGGAAAGGGTTTGGTGCGAGGCACTTCTCGACCCGAAACAAAGGCGTCAAAATATTTTTGTGCTCCTATGTTTTTTGTTATATACAAAATATGATCCATTCGAGACGACGAAGCGACTGCTATTTTTATTCCGTTGTCTTTCAGTAGCTTAAGAAGTTTCGATAATCCAGGCATTGGTGAGAGATGTTGTTCAAGGAGTAAACGGTATATAGCTCTTCGTTTATTCGAAAACACCTGGAAATCTTCATCTATACATTGTTTTTTAAGAATCCGACGGATATTTTCATCGCTACTAACACCTACTTCTTGTACAAGTCCGTTTTCTTGGTAGATAGGTGTCTTTCTATACTCTTTTATCGTAGTTTCAAGAGCTTTAGAATTTAGTGGTTCGGTATCAACCATTAACCCATCCATATCAAAAACAGCAGCTTTAAAAGGAAAAGTATGATGTGTCATGCGTTTGTTACAAATGAAACAATATTCTCAAACAGAGGCAGGCCGTGGGGCCTATCAATGTTGGTTCGTCTCCAGTTGGGATGTTGTTCGACTCTCACAAAACACTCAGGGTGCGGCATAAGACCCAAAATTCTGCCTGTGATATCGCATACTCCAACAATTGCATGTAGAGAGCCGTTAGGATTATATGGATACTCTTGAGTTGGGTTGCCTTGTTTGTCTACGTACCGAAATGCAACGAGATTCGATTGTTCAATTGTTCGCATTGTTTCACTGTTAGCAAAAAACTTTCCTTCACCATGGGCGACCGGGTACGAAATAATACCATTGTTAAATTGTATCATTTCCCCATTGTTCAAAAAAACACATCGAGAGTTTGATTCTGCTTTCAGATTAATCCATCGGCATTCAAAATGCCCTGAATCATTATTAGTTAAGGTTGCGTTCATTTTCCCCATACGGCCAAATGGCAAGAGGCCGGTACGAATCAATACCTGAAATCCATTGCAAATACCCAGAACCGCTGTATCACTACGCTTAACAAATTGTTGTATTTGTTCAGAAAGAAAAGAGATAAGTTCTAGAGCCAGAATTTTTCCAGACGCCACATCATCTCCATACGAAAACCCACCGGGAATGGCTAAAATATGGTAGTTTTTAAGATCTTCTTCTTTGCTGCGAAGTTGATTGACATGAACAATCTTTGCGTCAGAACCAGCCAAACGAAAGGTATACACCAACTCTTCGTCTCGGTTAATCCCATCTGCTTTTAAAATTGCGGCAATCGGTTTTTTGAGCATAGTTACGAAAAGAGTGTTTGCATTGGTTTTTTCCAGTGTTTTATTAAAGAATTAATATCAGCTGAAAAAAGTTTTTTGTTGCGGTATGTACTATCAATTGTTCTTACTTTTTGTGTTTTGCCTAAGAAAACACATGGGATATTTTTGAAAAGTTTTTGCGCATTGAATTTCCTGTCAACTTCAACCAGAAAACATCCTGGAGTTTCGTTGAATAAAAAGTAATCAGGTCTGATATTCTTTCCTGTGTTCAAAATGACATGAGCGCCAAGATTTCCCCCAACACACATCTCAAAGAGGGTCACAAACAGTCCTCCTTCGCTTATGTCATGGCACGCAAGAATCTTGTCTTGTTGAATGCCTTGATGAATTGCCTCAAACACTTCGGCAAGATTGCGGGTGTCAACGCGAGGTATGGTTTCTCCTAATATGTTATAAGTATCAAAATACACAGATCCTCCCATTTCCTCAACATCCAATTTCCCAACAAGACAAATAGCTGAGTTTTCTTTTTTGAAATCAGATGTTACTGTTTTTGTGGTATCTGGTATTTTGCCAAATACCGATATGCACAACACAGGCGGAATTCTTATGACTAAGCCGCCCGCTTCGCCGCGAGGCGAGTCCTTACCTCGGTATGTTGAAGACAAACTGTCTTTGCCAGAAATAACCGGAATTTTTAAGAGTTTCATAAAATCAACGACTGCGTCAACAGATTTGTCCAAAGACCAAAGACTTTCTTCATCGGGGAAAGGCCAAATGTAGTTGTTAATAAGGCAAGCCTCTCTATAGTTGCCGCCAACCGTTACATAATTAGAGAGTGCTTCTGCTGCTGCCCACATACTTCCCCAATACGGGTCAATTTTGTTGAGGATCGGATTTAATCCATGGGAAAAAATTGCGCCGTAGGGTTTGTCTATAATCGGGCGAATGACCACTGCATTGTTTGGGCCATCTAACTCAACGCCGCTATACGGCTGGAGATCATTGGTTGCTTGGACAGAGTGATCGTAGAGTCGTACGATTGGTTCTTTTGAGCAGATATTGCCATGGGATACGATTGATGTAAGAATCTCTGTCCATCTTTTTTCTGTGGTTGGCATTTTGGGTTCAACGTATGTAGTTGTAAGAGTTTTTGGTTTTGTTCCTTTCATACGTCTTTGCGGAAGGCCATTATGAAGAAATTTCATATCCAAATCGCACACCAATTCATTTTCGTAATATACCTTGAGTTTTTTACTGCCGTCAAATTCTCCCAATACTGCATATTCTACGTTAAATTTTTTGCAGATTTTTGAAAACTCTTTTATATCCTTTTTATCAAGTGCCACAATCATGCGCTCCTGAGATTCAGATATCCAGATTTCCCATGGGAGAAGGCCGTCGTATTTTAAAGGAGCTTTTTCAAGCTGAATCGTCGCGCCAAGAGCTTGTGCCATTTCACCAATTGCAGACGAAAAACCGCCAGCGCCGCAATCTTGGAGGGCGCGGATTAAATTCTTCTCACTTGCTTCCAAAACTGCGTCGATAACGCGTTTCTCTTCGATGGCATTGCCAATTTGTACTGCAGACGCATTGACTGAAATGGTTCGATCAGTCATTTCTCCGCTTGAAAATGTTGCGCCGTGCACGCCGTCTCGTCCGGTGCGCCCGCCAATGGTTATAATTACATCTTCCCGTTTGGGAATGCCTTTTTGCGCTTTTTCTTTCTTAATCAGGCCATACGCACCAACCAGCACAGTTGGTTTTGCTCGGAAATCTTTGTGAAAATGGACAGATCCGTTGTTGGTTGGGATGCCCACACGGTTTCCGTAATCGCGTACGCCAGCAACCACCCGTTTGAGTAAATACGCTGGCGGAAGGGTTCCAGGAGGAAGATCAGACATCGGTGTATCAGGTGGCGCAAAGCAAAAAATATCAGTTGAGCTAATTACTTTTGCTCCTTGCCCGGTTCCTAAAATGTCCCGAAATACACCACCACTGCCAGTCATAGCTCCGCCGTAAGGTTCAATTGCGGAAGGAGAATTATGAGTTTCTCCTTTACCGCATAATGCATACCCGTCATAAAAATCCATGACACCCGAGTTATCAACAAAAGCAGAAACAATATCTGTGTTCTGTTTTAATGCTTCCTGTTTGATGCGGGTAATAAGCGGCTCTTTTGCTTTACCGTCAATAAGAAGCTTTGCTTTAAAGGTTTTATGCGCACAGTGTTCGCTCCAGGTTTGCGCAATGGTTTCAAGCTCGCAATCGGTTGGATCCCGTTTTATTTTTCTAAAGTATTTTTGAATGGTTTTCATTTCTTCTAAATTTAGAAATAAGGTGTCTTTAGACAATGCTGATAATTCTTCATCAGTCATAATGCGTATGGGAATAATAGTTACCGGATCGTCTTTATGCATAATAAATTCAATCAAGGGATTAAATATATGTAATCGTTTGGTAATTTGCTCCGCTTCTTCTTTGGTAATCTGTCCAAAAAATCCGTATTCCCTGCTTGTATTTACATACGTTGGGTGAATGGAGAGATCATGAGCAATTTTAAGAATTGATCCAACCTCTGGATTCATAACTCCTGGTTTGTAGGCAATTTCCACAACAGTATTGGTGTTTTGGATAAGGTATTTGTTAATTGAATATGTTTGATTGATATTTTCTGATAATAGTTTTTCTGCGAGTAAGTGAATTTGGTCTTTAGTTACGCCGTTAAAGCGATAGACTTTGGCGGTCTCGATTTTTTTTACAGTATGAACTTCAAGAACAGAACGAATATCGGCAAGTACGCTTTCTCCCAGAAGATCAGGACCGTTGAGAGTTCGTACGCGGATTTTTTGGATCATAATTACTTTTTTTTACTTAATTGTTTGAGTGTCGCAATAAGTCCTTTATGCTCTGCTGGTTTAAGCCGTTGGTACAATGACTCAACGGTGTCATGTTTCTTGACTTTTACCACTACTCGTTTCAGTACGGGTCCAAAATCAGCTTCGTGCGTTACCACATGAATAGTTGACCCAGCATAACGTAAGCGCAGGAAATTTGCAACAGCTTTTTCGGTCATAAGTCCTCTGTTCCATGGCGCAGAAGTGCCATCAGCGAATTTCCATGGGTCAGGTAGTAATCCTGGGTGAATATTAATACTGATGCCTTTAAATACAGAAAAGTAGGGAGAAGAGACAATCGTAGAAAATCCAGCAAATACCGCGACATCAATGGTCTTTGTATTTAAATATTCAGCTAGCTTTTGTGCAAATATGTCACGAGACAGGGGAGATTTTCTGTTGCGAAGTACCATAACTTTTGTTGCAATGTTATTTTTTTGAGCACGTAAAAGTCCTTGCGCGTACTCTTTATCGCTGATTACTACTTTGATTCTTGCTTTTAGTTTTTGCGATTGTATTGCATCAATGATTGCTTGCAGATTGGAGCCAGTACCTCTGTTGGAAATAAGAACCGCCAGGTTAAGAAAGGAATTTTTCTTAGTATTTTTTGTGATTATATTGGCAAAATAGGATGAAATATTTTTTTTGATTCTTGCTGTAATTGGAAAAGGAAATGCTAAAAACGTACTGCCGGTAATTTGCTCATAAATTTGCCTATACCGCTTGCTCACTTGTTCAATAAGATCTTTGCTCATTTTTGGAGGGGTGCCTTCTCCAGCATATCCTTTGTTTTTAAACCAGATTCTTAAAAACTCTTTGTCAAAGTTTTCTGGTTCTTTTCCGCTGCCAAATAGCTTTTTATAGGTTTTTTGAAGCCAAAACCTCGAAGAATCTGGAGTGTGAATTTCGTCAATGAGTACGAGTTTATTGTCAATCAGACCGAATTCATATTTGGTATCAACCAGAATAATCCCCGCTTTTTTACAGATTTGTGTTCCTCGTTCAAAAAGCTGTAGTGCTGCCTGTTCCATCTGTTGATACAATTTTTCTGAGACAATCTTTCGTTCTATAATCTCTTCGCG
>CAZVON010000012.1:0-9081 GCA_964628435.1 uncultured Gammaproteobacteria bacterium | reverse complement strand
GCTTTTGTTGTCGGAGTAATAACAGGACGGGGAAGTTTTTGGTTTTTTTTAAGTCCTTCTGGAAATGTAATTCCGTAGATACTGCGTTCTCCTTTTTCATAAGAACCCCAAATAGACGTGCCGGTAACCCCTGTTATATAGCCCCGAACTACCATCTCAATTGGAATCAGCGTGGCATTTTTAACAATTAGAACATTGGGGTCAGGTACGGCAAGAAGATGGTTTTGAATAATATCTTTCGTGTGTTCAAACCAAAATGCGGAAAGCTGGGTGAGCACCTGTCCTTTATGCGGGATATGTCCAAGAATTTTGTCGAAGGCAGAGATGCGATCGGTTGCGATAATGATTCGTTTGTCATGTCTAATATAATAGTCTCGCGTTTTTCCTTGATATTTTTTTCCTAAGCTTTTAATAGATACAGTTCGTAAAAAAGCCATGGTGCATAAAGTATAGTACTATGTAGCGTTATACTTTTGATAAATATTTTTTGTATTTAATTTTTTCAAGCCTTTCAGCTTTTTGGGTAACTTGTTTTTTGAGCTGTTCTTTATAGGTAGAAACTTTACGTAAAACTTTTTTGTCGTGAGTACCAATAATACTTGCTGCTAAGATCCCAGCATTTTTTGCGCCGTTGATCGCAACGGTTGCAACCGGAATTCCTGGGGGCATTTGCACAATAGAAAGAAGAGAATCTAATCCATCGAGAGATTTTGTTTTAATGGGAACACCAATAACAGGCAGAGCGGTAAGGGATGCTACCATTCCTGGTAAATGTGCTGATCCGCCTGCTCCTGCAATAATTACTTTGATGCCTTTCTGCAAAGCAGAATTTGCATATGTGAAAAGTCTCTTTGGTGTACGATGGGCAGACACAATGGTGAGTTCGTACGCCACCTCGAATTCATCCAAAACTTTTGCCGCCTCACTCATAACTGGGAGATCAGAGTCACTTCCCATGATGATACTAACAACACGACTATTGTTTGATTGTCTCATTGTTATATTGTCGACAATATATTAGCATAGATTAACAATTTAACAATAGAGTAATTGAACAATTATATTGTGAGTGCTTTTCTTGCTCTGTTTGCTTTTCTTAAACATTCATTAACAGAATTTCCTACAACCGTAATATGTCCCATTTTTCTTCCGGGTCGGGATTCATGTTTGCCATAGATATGGACAGAAACACCTTCAAGTGCTAATGCTTTCTCAAGTCCTTCTGGGAATCCTGACCCTTGTTTTTCTCCTAAAATATTTTTCATGACTATCATTTTAGGTAATAGCTTTGTAGATCCAAGCGGTAAGCCAACAATTGCGCGGATATGTTGTTCAAACTGGGAAGTTACTGATCCTTCGATGGTATAGTGACCAGAGTTATGAACCCGTGGCGCTATTTCGTTTATGAAAACCGTATTATTCTTGAGAAGAAACATTTCAATCCCAAATACTCCTGCGCCCTTTAAGTGTTTGACTACTTTAATGGCAAGTTTGCGCGCTGTCTCTGTTGCTTTTCGTGGGACTGGTGCGGGAACAATAACCGTATCGCAGATATTGTTTTTATGAATTGTCTCAACCACGGGGTAGGTTACAATGTTTTCTTTAGTATCTCTGGCAACCATAATTGCTAATTCTTTTACAAACGGCACAAACTTTTCGACATAGAGTTCTCGTCCTTTTAATTTCTTAAGCCCTTTTGGTATGTCAATTAGGTTTCTTATGAGGAAATTGCCCTTCCCGTCGTAGGCGTCCATGCGTGCTTTTAGCAGCAAAGGGTATCCGAAGCGTCGGGTAGCTTTCAGAATATCGTGTTTGTTGGTAACTGGTAAAAATTCAGCCGTAGGAATGCGGTGTGTTTTTAAAAACTTTTTTTGTCTGAGTTTGTCTTTGATAAGCCGAATTGTCCAAGGCGAAGGGTGAATTTTTTTACCTTCTTTTTCAAGCTGCTCAATCGCCTCGTCATTTACAAATTCTGCATCAACAGTTATTACATCGCACAGAGCAGCCAGTTCACGAGTTATTGGTCCGTCTTTATATCCTCCGATTAACTGCCTATCCGCTACTTGGCCAGCAGGAGAGTTAGGAGTTGGATCGGTAACTATTACATAAAAACCCATTTGCTTGGCAGCAATTGCCATCATTTTCCCCAGCTGCCCGCCGCCAATAATACCTACTCTAATCGGAGAATTCATGTTTGATTTTTTTTAGAAATTCCTTACATTTTTTCTCTGCAAGACCTACATGTTTAGCAGGATTAAGTAAACCATCAATCTCTGTTTTTTTGATAAATTTTGTAATTTTTATATCAGTTTTTAGTAATCGACTCAAAGGGTTAAAATCCTTTTCTTGCATGGTAGTGTATGCAGAAAGCGCATGTTCTCTTAATATTTCATGCATCTCTTGTCTATTTCCTCCTCTTTTTACAACAGTCATAAGAATCACTTCAATGGCTGAAAAAGGACCATGAGTATTTAAATTCTTTGCGATGTTTTTCTCATTGATGGTGAGTTTTTCTATAATCTTTGTAGAACCTATAAGCATCTCATCGACTGCTAAAAACATTTCTGGTATGTACACTCGTCGATTGGCTGAATCATCGAGTGTTCGTTCCAGCAACATACTAGCTGCGTTATCTCGTGCCACATTTGAGAGATGAAAGACAAGTTTTCCGAGTGAACAAATACTCTCAGATTTCCAGGGATTTCTTTTAAATGGCATCGCAGAAGACCCAACTTGTTTTTCCCCAAAGGGTTCTTGCCATTCAGAAAATCCTGGAGATTGCATAATACGCACATCGAAACAAAATTTATAAATAGTTTGGGCAATTGAAGAGAGTAACATTGCGACAAACATATCTAATTTGCGAGGAGAAGTTTGATTGGTGATTGTTACAGGATCAATACCCAGAGACTTCATAACGTCTTTTTCAAGTTGTTCGGCTTTTTCTTCTGTAAGAAGAGAAACATAGCTAGCGGATGTACCAACCGCACCTTTTATCCCTTTCCCTTTTAGCATTGTAAAAACAAAAGATAGATGTTGTAAATCAAAAAGAATATCCTGTGCATAAAAAGCAAATCGATATCCAAGTGTTGTTGGTTCTGCAGGTTGTAGATGAGTATATGCCATACAGGGTGTTTCTTTATATTTTTCAATTTTATAGGCAAAAGTTCGTAACAGTTCAAAAAGTTTTTGCTTAACAACTTTTAACGATTCTATGCAACGGATAGTTTCTGCATTGTCTTCGATATCCATTGAGGTTGCACCAAGATGAATTTTTCCTCCACCAATTTTTGCTTGAGATGCATATGTTTTTATCTCTGCCATGAGATGATGGTGAATCTCTTTTTCGATTTCGTGCGCTTTTTCTATGTCGACATCTTGTTGGTGCTTAATAAGATCATCTAACTCCTTTTTGCTTACTAATCCATGTTTGTATTGAGCTTTCGCGAGAGTTACCCACAACTTTCTCCATAGCTTTCTTTTGTTGACTTCAGACCAGATAGCTCGCATTTGGCTTGAGCCGTATCGCCAGGTGAATGGAGAAAGATAGGTGTTAAAATAGAAGCTATTCATACAAGATATATCAGATATAGCTGCTTTAATGATTTAAATCATTAAAGCAATGGTCTGCAGTAAATAAAGAGTTCTCCTTTAAGAAATATAAGAATGTAATAATTTATCGTGAGGGTTGTATGTAGTCTAGATTTTAATAATTTCATCGGTATTGCTGCCGGTTGAGATATAGGAAATTTTAATTCCTACCAATTTTTGAATTTCTGAAAGATAGTTTTTTGCTTCTTTGGGTAAATCTGCATAAGTTTTGATTCCTTTGGTTGAAGAAAGCCATCCTTTTACACTTTTGTAAACTGGTTTTACTTGGGTTAAGAAGCGTGCATCGCCATCGATATAACTGACTGGTTTTCCTTTGTAGGAATATCCTGTGCATATTTTTATGTCTTTGAAACTATCTAAAACGTCAAGTTTTGTAATTGCCAAATCAGTAAAACCGTTTATTTCTGCGGCAAATTGGACAAGTTCCGCATCAAACCACCCACAACGTCTGGGTCTACCAGTCGTTGTCCCAAATTCATTGCCTTCTTTGCGCAATTTGTCTCCGATCTGATCAAGCAATTCTGTAGGAAACGGGCCAGCGCCGACACGAGTAGTATACGCTTTTACCACGCCGATTATAGTTTTGATTGCGTGGGGTGGAATGCCTGTTCCTTGCGTAACGCCACCAGAAACGACTGTTGAGGCAGTTACAAATGGATAGGTTCCCCAGTCAGTATCAAGAAACATACCATGTGCTCCTTCTAAAAGAATGTTTTTTTTGTCTTTTAGTGCTTTTTTTAAGAGGGTATAGGTTTCTGTAATAAATGGGACAAGAGCTTTCATGTATTCAGTATATTGATCAGTAATACTGTTTTTATCCAGTGGTTTTTGCCCGAAAGCTTTTAGAATTTTATTTTTAATTAAGAGCTGAACTTCTAATTTTTGTGAAAAATAATCTTTATTCAATAGGTCTGCAAGACGAATACCATTATAGCTTACTTTATCTGCATAAACCGGACCTATGCCTCGTCCTGTTGTTCCGGTTTTATCATCGCCCTTTGCGTCTTCGAATAAGCGATCGAGCAGTTTGTGATAAGGCATAATAACATGGCATCGTGGAGATATAAACATCCTATCTTTTAAAATAATACCTGATTTTTGTAATGTTTCAATTTCATCAATCAGAACTTCTAAGTCAAGTACCGCGCCATTTGCGATAACTACTTTTGATTTTTTATGAAAAACTCCAGAAGGAATAAGATGCATCCCAAATTTTCCAAAATCATTCATAACGGTATGTCCTGCGTTATTACCGCCGTGGTAGCGAACAACGTAATGCGCTTGTTTGGCGAGATAATCAATAATCTTTCCTTTACCTTCGTCTCCCCACTGGGACCCGATTACAAGAGTAGTTGCCATGTTGGTTTTTGTGTTATGCATTGAGGGAACGGCCATTTGGTATTGTAAAGAAGAGTCATATGAAATGCAAGAGAGAAATGCTACAATAGTGTCCAAACCTCACCTTAACTCTATGGATCAGATTGCTCAAGTTCGGGAAAAAATTGATATTGTCGTACTGATTGCAGATTATATTCCTCTTAAGAAAATGGGGAGTAACTTCAAAGCAAATTGTCCATTTCACAGCGAAAAAACGCCATCGTTTGTTGTCTCTCCTCAGCGTCAGATTTGGCATTGTTTCGGCTGTCAAAAAGGGGGAGATTGCTATACATTTTTGATCGAGTACGAACACCTGGAATTTGCGGAAGCACTGCGAATACTGGCAAAAAAAGTTGGCGTTTCGCTTGAGGGATTTCGGTATTCTACAGAAACGCTTTCAAAAAAAGAACATCTGTACGCGCTGAATCATTTAGCTTCTGAGTTTTATCATTACATCCTTGTTAATCATGCAGCCGGAGAATCAGCACGGCAGTATTTAGTAGAAAAACGCCACGTAACGCTTGCTCTTATGAAAACATTTATCTTGGGATATGCACCATCGTCTGGGAACTCATTAGCAAACTATCTGCTAAAAAAAAAGAAATATAAAAAAGAAGATGTATTAGAATCAGGACTTGTCATAGATCGGCGTGGACAGCTTATTGATTTTTTTATCAATCGAATTATGTTTCCACTTTCTGATCATCGGGGCAATATTGTTGGTTTTTCTGGTCGTCTTTTAGACAACGCCGCTCAGAGCGGGCCGAAATATATTAATACCAAAGACACCTTGGTCTACCACAAAGGAGAATTATTTTTTGCTCTTGATAAGGCAAAGGACTCAATTAAAAAAACAGGAAAAGTTATTATTATGGAAGGAGAATTTGATGTAATTTCTGCATATAAAAATGGCATAACAAACACAGTTGCAATCAAAGGAACTGCGTTAACTGCCTATCAGGTGAATCTTATTGCTCGTTTTGCCCAGAAAGTGAGTTTGTGTTTGGACAAAGATAGTGCAGGTCAAGAAGCACTCAAACGCAGCCTACTGCTTTTGGAAAAAAAAGGACTTACCACTACAGTTGTAGATACCCAAGATGCAAAAGATCCTGATGAGGCTCTTGCGCACGATGCAATCGCATTTAAAAAAGCTGTTGAACATGATATTGGCATATACGACTATATTCTTAACCAACTGATGAAGAAATACGATAGTACCAGCGCTGAAGGGAAGAAAAAAGTGAGTGATGAGCTGTTACCATTGTTAGTCAATATAGACAATGAAATTATAAAAGAACATTACCTTAAAAAACTAAGCCTACAATTAGACACCTCGTACGAAAGCATTATGCGGCAAGTAGAGAAACTTACAAAAAAAGATTTACAAACAGCATTGGTAACCCAAACAAAAAAGAAAAAATCTCGAAGAGAGGTGTTAGAAGAATATCTTGTTTCACTTATTTTACAACATAAAGATATAAAAAACATGCTCAATATTGTTACCCTTTTTCAAAAAGAATATATATTTGAAGTGTCTGCCTATCAGAGATTACTTGAGTATTTGTTTACTTATATGGAAGAAAAAACACAGTTTGATCCAAATACCTTTGCTCAGCTGTTGCCTACAGAATTATTGCAAGTATACGATAGCAGTTTGTTGCGTCCAGGTATAGATCTCTCTGATCAAGAATATAAAAAGGAGTTTCAAAAAAGTATGCAAGAATTAAAAACACTTCATATCCGAGAGCAGATAAAAAAATTGAGTGAGAGGATACAATTAAAAGAAAAAAACAGTGAAGCAAGTGAATTAGAAACTCTTCAAATTCAGCTAGCAGAATTATTAAAGTCCTTAGATAAGCAGAGCAAAATCACAGGGTAATACTATTAACGTTTTTCCTTACATATATTTTTATTCTGTGGTACAATAGATCGTGAAAGAGAGTCCCTTACGTATATTCCAGAAAGGGATTTTTTGCTATGAAACAGAAAACATCTACCATAATTAACGATATTGTTGCTTCCGCAAAAAAACGTGGGTATATCACGCAGGATGAGATTCTTTCTATGTTTCCTCGTCCAGAAGACCACATCCTAGAACTTGATGAGCTCTATGATCGATTCCTTAAACTTAATATTGATGTATTTGAGAGCGTTGCAGAAGAACAAGATTCGGAAAAACCAATAGAAGACTTACAAAAAGAACTTGAAGCATTGACTGTACTTACCGAAGGGGCGGTGTCTGATCCAGTGCGCATGTATTTGAAAGAAATTGGAAGAATTCCTCTTTTAACGTTTAGCGAGGAAATTGAACTTGCAAAAAGGGTTGAAAAAAGTGATAAGGAGGCAAAAAAAATACTGATTAATTCAAATTTACGCTTAGTGGTTTCGATTGCCAAAAAGTACATTGGACGAGGACTCACCCTTCTGGATCTTATCCAGGAAGGAAATCAAGGGTTGATTCGCGCAGTTGAAAAATATGATTGGCGGCGCGGATTTAAATTCTCAACCTATGCAACCTGGTGGATTCGTCAGTCAATCACCCGCGCAATTGCTGATCAGGCACGCACCATTCGTATTCCTGTTCATATGGTTGAGAATATTAACCGGTTTTTGCGTACTTCTCGAAAACTCATGCAAGAATTAGGTCGTGAACCAACCCCAGAAGAAGTCGCGAAGGTTCTGGGTATTGATCCTGAAAAAGCCCTTGAAATCATTAAAATCTCTCAAGAGCCAGCCAGTCTTGAATCGCCTGTTGGTGACGAGGAAGATTCACGACTGGGTGACTTTATTCACGATACCTCAGCGCCAACGCTATTTGACGCTGCATCACGCGAACTTTTAAAAGAACAGGTAGAGCAAGTGCTTGGGACATTATCTGATAGAGAACGGCGGGTCTTAGAAGAACGTTTTGGCTTAAAAGATGGACGGCCAAAAACGCTGGAAGAAGTTGGCCGCATGTTTGCAGTAACCAGGGAGCGAATTCGGCAAATCGAAGCAAAGGCCCTACGAAAACTTCGCCACCCTTCCCGAGGCAACAAACTCAAAGATTACCTTGGATAAATATTTCGTACTTCTTCACGATACAGCAGATTTTGCAATCGAATTGTAATTGTTATTTTTTTTCGTAGTGGATGTAGAGAAGATATGGAATTATGGCCAGAATGTTTACGCCTGCTGCCAACAAAAACAAAAGTTGGAATCCATATTTGGTGGCAATAAATCCCCCGGCTATTGCTGCTAGGGCCATGGCCATAAACACTGCCGCGTCATATACTCCCCATTCCATTGATTCTTTTTGTTTGTCTAAGTGTGTTGAAAATAGGGCATTTTTTGCCGGGGTTGCGATACCCATTCCAAAACCGCTCACTGCGGCATAAAGATATAATGGCAAGACACTTTTGGAATAGGCAAAACCAATATATGCTCCTGAAATAAAGAAAATACCAAAAATCGAAAAGAGAAATTTTTTAAAATCACTTGCTTTATTCAAAAGCCGAGCGCTGATAAGTTCAAAGATAACCCGAGAAACCATATAGGCACTAAACACCGATGCTGCAATCTCGGCGTTTCCTCCAGGGATTTGTGTCGCGGCAAAAATGGCAAAAATAGGGGTCACGGAGTTCCAAGCTGCCCATAAAAATGTTTCTGAGAGAATGAATGCTTTGATAATGGGGTTAACATGAAAATGCGAAAGTGGTTTTCCAATAAAGATTTCTTTGATCATAGAGATTATTTAAAGGCGTGAAGAAACGAATTAATAACAGATAGCACAATACTAAATAACAGTGCCCATAAAAACCCATCAACAGTAAACCCAGGAACAATGGTAGTTGTTACAAGAATTAGAAGCGCGTTAATAACCAACGTAAAAAGACCAAACGTTATAAGATTAATCGGTAGTGTTAAAATAATCAAAACAGGTTTTACGAGCGCGTTAATAATTCCCAGCACTACTGCAAGTACTAATGCGGTTTGAAAATTTTCAACATGGACACCAGGTAAAATATACGCTGCTGCAAGGATTGCCAAGGAACTGACTAACCAGTTGATAAGAATACTCATCTTTTGTATTATTTCAGGTCTGAGTTTAAC
>CAZVON010000011.1:29169-33803 GCA_964628435.1 uncultured Gammaproteobacteria bacterium | reverse complement strand
AGAAGAGTCTGGACTTTTTTAAAAGTGCTGCTAAAAAACATGGAGCTTCTTATCAAGCCATGATCAGAAGGCTTATTGACTATTACGTGGTAAACCAAAAAGTTTAATTCGACCCTTGTGGCCTAGATGGATCAGAAAAGTTTCTGTCAACATTCGCTCCCTAACAATAAGGTACTTTCACCACAAGAATCATTCGGTGAGAATATTATACATGGTTCTCTACAATTTAGAAAAGGTTATTGTAGATAATTTAAGGCAAACTCAACAATAGTCGGAGACCCTGCTATAATCTGGTAAGTTTTTTGTGGATTGAATGGTTGTTCAGCAAGAGCCACTCCTTGATGATTAACGGCTAAACCACCTACTCCTTTTATTAAAGCAACAACTGCACCTATTTCTTCTGCTCTCATGCATACCCCGCCTAATCCGGCTGCTACATTTGACAATACATAAGATAAATTTCCAATTGTTGAACCTTGATTTCTAATAAAAAGCCTCTGAGCTAAAGGCGAGTATGCTTTATAGCCTTCTTCATAATAAAGATCAAGATATACAGGTGTGGATCGATGAGGCTTCCAGTCTGATTTTAAGTGAACTATATTTCCCTCTAGATCAGTAGTTTTATCATCTTTGTAAAGCCAGCCAAGATTGTGGGTTTGCTCTATAGCTCCAGCTGCAATTGCATCTCCCAGTTTTGGTTCTATTCCTTTATAACATGCTATTAGAATACCGTAAGGAAATAAACCATTGCCTATTTTGTAGTTTGTGCTTCCATCTAGGGGATCAAAAGCGATTAAATGTGTTGGGTTAGGATGAAATTTTACAGTTCCAACCTCTTCTGAAAAAATATTAACTGGAAGATTATGCTTTTTAATATAATCGATGAATAACTCCTCGATTTTTACATCCATAGCAATAGACTTGTCGCCTTTAGCATTTGTAACACCAGTTTCTTCCGTAAGTTGAGGATTATCTTTGAGGGTTGATTGTCCAAGCCGAAGCATTTGCAAAATATGTTCACCAAATTGTTCAGTCATAAGTTTCTTTTAACTTCTTTCATCTATTTTTAACAATTGTTAACCAGTGAGCCGGACAGGATTCGAACCTGTGACCAAGAGCTTAAAAGGCTCCTGCTCTACCGCTGAGCTACCGGCCCTTTGTGTATATCTTAAATTATAACAATCTAAATCAAGCTTGACAAGGGTAGTAAGAACTTTTACACTAAAATGTAATACCTATTACAGAAAATCCTCAGAAGAGTTCATATGATCTTTATAGTTGACTTACGAAAGGAGGTGAACATATGACAACAGATATTGGCCAAACACTCCTTGCTTCTATTAACAACGGTCTTTACGCGATTGTAACCTTTGTCCCAAAGTTTATTGCCGGAGCAGTTATCCTTCTGATTGGCGTGATTATTGCAGCTATTTTAAAACAAGGAATTATAGAGCTTTTCAAAGCGTTAAATGCAGAATCCTTTTTAAGACGATACGGTGTTCCCGAAGGAAGACATGAATTTTCTTGGACAAATATTCTGGCAGAGATAGTTCGATGGTTTGTAGTTGTGATGTTTTTGATTCCGACTGCCGATGTGTGGGGCTTACCGCAAATAGTCACGATTCTTAATACATTCTTGTTATATTTGCCAAATGTATTTGTCGCAGCGATTATTGCCTTGGTTGGATTTGTATTCGCAAAGCTTGCTCACGATGTAGTACTTGGATCCATTCATGGCGTATCACCAGAAACAGCATCGGCCATTGCATCGGTAACCAGATGGGCGGTAACAGTTTTTGTCCTTCTTGCTGTTCTTAACCAACTTGGAGTCGCAACCGATCTTATCCGAATTCTATTTACAGGATTTGTTGCGATGGTAGCAATAGCCGGTGGAATTGCTTTTGGACTTGGTGGACAAAACACCGCCAGAGACATTCTTGATGGCCTTCGTAAAAAAATCAAATAAGAAAAAGCTGCGAGTTTTTCTAAAGACTCTTATTATAGAGTATTGTTTTTCTTGTTTTAAGCGGTAGATTTAGATATAATATATTTAGTTGGCCCCATCGTCTAGTGGCCTAGGACAGCTGGTTTTCAGCCAGCTAACACCGGTTCGAATCCGGTTGGGGTCACTGATAACGAACTTAATACTATTATGAATCATTTATTATCGTTAGTCAAAAAATATAGGATGCATCCGCTTCTAAGAGCCGCGCTTGCTCCAATCTTGTTTGAGATGTGTGGCATTATCCCTCTGGTCCTTGTCCTATTTGGGATCATCAACATCTCAGCAGGAATCACCTTAAGAAACACACTGGTCTTCCAATATGGACCAATCTTTTTTATCATCGCGACAGTATTTTTTGTATTTGGGGTGTATACCTACTTAAAGCAAAAAGGCTCCTGTACCCTCGCTGGTGTTAAAAAGCATAAAAAATCTATAATCCTGGCATTTTTATTTCTCTCCGTACTTGAGGCTGTAATGTTGCTGTTTCTTCAAATCACAGAAAATCTGGTCTATGGCCTCTCGCTTAGTTACTTCTATGAATTTTTTGGATTTGCCATCTTTTTAGCAGCAGTTTTAGTCCTATTTATTATTTCTGTAAGGTTTATTAAGTAAAGCTGCGTTCGTGAAGACAACAGAACCCACACGGGTTGGAGAATTGGTTGTAATGGTTCACACGACTTCTATACATAAAACAAAATACGTATTAGGGTTTGTTTTCGACTCTTCTTTTGGTAAGGTTCTTCTGATTCGCAAGAATAGACCTCAATGGCAAAAAGGGAAATTCAATGGGATTGGTGGACATATAGATAAAAACGAAACCGCCTTAAACGCAATAGCGCGTGAAACATACGAAGAAACAGGAAGAAGAATAGAAAAAGAGCAATGGGTTTCGATTATTACTTTGGAATCTAAAATGTGGATTGTGTATGTATTTGCAACAGTGTATAATAACACTCTCTCTGATTTTAAAAGTATGACTGATGAACAAATTGAGTGGGCACATGTAAATAAATTACCGTTGAGTATAATTATGAACATATCTTGGCTTGTGCCACTTTCAATTGATACAATGAAGAACAAAGAAATCAGATCTGGTAACGTTAACTATTATTAAGTTGACAAACCACTGAGGTATTTATAAGACACATTGCCTCTTATACAGGTATTATTCAAACATTATTCTACATCTCTTTACCAACGTATTGAGTTTGAATAAATATCGCATTTATTTTCACTGAAAAATCGATTTATCGATACCTAATTTTTCTAATGATAGAAAACCGTTTTATTCCAACAGACAGAGTATTAACGCCAAAGGCTGCCGAGATAGAAAGGGGAGCAAAACCTCGGTTTTTGAAACTAGAATTTAAAGATGCGAAGCTTACCCAAGCTCCTCATGCTCAAGCAACTCAAACCATTATTGAAGGTCTTAATTTCGCAAAAAGATGGGCATTATACCGCAGCAATGTTCCCCTTTTACCTGAAGCTACTCCGCAAAACCAACAAGATATACACGCCTTTTTAACTGCGAATGGTAGCTTAATGGGTGAAACGCAATCAGTCATACATATGACACATCTTATCACACGATTTGCTCGAATAGCAAACGCGGCAACTGTTGATATAATACATGATGTTGCTGATTTCACCTGGGGATCAATCAAAGACTTACCACATATTGAAGAAAAAATTGAACGAGACCAAAAATCAGGAATACCTCGTGAAGATACCCAAGAAATGCTAACGGGTCGAATAAAAAACGATTCTGAGTGGTTTTCGTATATCATCAACCACTATCGTTTTGCCTTATTTGTAAAATCTTTAGGCAATATCGCCATCCCTTCCTCTTATTATACGCAGGGTGGAAAACCAATAGTCTTGTATGTCGAAAACAAAGCTAGCCTAGGCGAGTTTTTGACAGACACCTTACAACCATTTATTCATGATTTTAAAACACCACTTACAGCACTCAGTTTGACAGCGCAATCTCTCGAGTTAAAAGCCAGGCTGGTAGACTTTCGAATATACCAGGAAAGACGACAACAGATATTAGAACAGTTTTTAAAGATAAATGAAGAAATAGAAAGGCTTGCAAATAAGTGGAAAGAGTCAACCGTGAGTAATTTTAGGGAAATCTTTGCGTCGTTTATTGCTCCACAACTACAACAAGCTGGCTTTAGACAGGAAGATGTAGATCTTGTAGTAAACCCTCGTGTTGCTCTACGTCGTCTTCTACGTATTGACCTTGGAACTATAGCATCTCTAGTTCGAGAAGTTGGAAGAAATAGTCTGAAAAAATATACTGCAAATGCCCAACCAACTAGAAGAAATTTTCAAATAACTGTAAGAAATTCTGATGATGAATCAGGTGTAACTGTGTGGTGTAATGACAATGGCGGCGGATACCCACCTGAAATTGTGCACCGCGGTTTTATACAAGCAGCAAAAGAAAAAATTCATGGATATGGATCAGATGATGTTGAAAGTAACGGTATGGGAATGGCGATGTATACAGGTATTTTAAATAAACACGAAGGTGATGTGATTCCTCAAAACACAGAAACTGGCGCACAAACTGTTATTTTTATTCCTTTTGCTAAGAACCCGAAAGAAGACGTTAAACAAGAAA
>CAZVON010000011.1:24287-29159 GCA_964628435.1 uncultured Gammaproteobacteria bacterium | reverse complement strand
TAGTATAGTGTACAATGGTACTATAACCGATGAGTAGACTAAGAATTTGGTCAATAGCAGGTATTATCTTTGTTACCTTATTACTACGTCTGCACAATTACACGGAATACCCTCAACGCGGCGCAACGAGCGATGAATATGCATATGCTTTTCTGGGGATAAGCTTGCTAACAAAAGGTGTTCCTATTTCCTGGTCTGCTTTTCCTGTATATACTCTCAAATCACATTTAACTATAAAAAATCTGTATTTTCCCATTGTACAACCATATCTTGATCATCCACCTCTATATGGTCTCCTTATAGGATCATGGGCGTTATTAAACTCAGAAGATTCGTTTACAAAAATTTCACTTTCGACTATTCGACTTGTCCCAATCTTTTTAGCTACTGTTTCTTCGGTTTTCGTGTTTTTAATAGGAAATAAGCTATATAGATACAAAACTGGAGTTTGGGCGCTTTTAATATTTTCCACCACAACACTTTTTATTATGAATATGCGTTTCGTAGTGGGAGAAAATCTTTTAGCTTTTCTTATGTTAGTAAGCATGTATGTATATGTTTTTCATAAGAAAAAGGTTTCAACATCCACTGTGATATCTCTTGGGATATTATCCGGACTTGCTTTTTTGACTAAAATTGTAGGAATATTTGTGTTTTTATCCTTAATTTGTCTTTTAATATTTAATAGGACCAATTTAAAACATATTCTTATTTTTTGTATAACTTTTTTTATTTTCGTACTTATGTTATATGGTTACAGTGCGTATTATGACAAAGAGCTTTTTTTTCAAGTTCAATCAATACAATCAGCTCGAGAAATTGGGCCGGAATCGTTGCTGTATATTGTCTCAACTCCAATTATTATCAACAAAATTTTTTATGATGGATGGTATCTTTTTGGTTTTATTGCTCTTTTTCTCTGCTTGATGGAGTTTAAAAAACATCAAGTAATTCTTGTACCGTTTATGACATACTTTTTACTGATGCTTTTATCTCTCACGAAGCAAGGTCAAAGCGGTTGGTATCTTATTCCTCTTTTCCCCTTGATGGCTATTGGTACATCTTATGTTCTAACCGAAGCAGTAAATAAAATGAATGGACTATTCATTTTATTTATTCTCTATATTGGTTTCTTCCAAATACAATACTTATATGAAGAAACATTTGGATTATCGCCATTCGTATTTCGTATTTTAGTTTTTTTGCTTTTTATGCCAATTTTTTTGTCGGGTATTTTAAAAAAGAGGAAATTATATTATATCGTGGGGAATATCTACTTTTATTTATTTATCCTTGGTAATTGTATTCTCACGTATTCGTATATTCATCCAGCTTGATTTATTTCTTGATTCACTCTTGCGACATGTGACGAGAAGCTATTCGAGAAAATACTACTAATCTATTAGAATAATAACGTGCGTGTTGAAGAAATTACAAAACGGAGTTTTCTAATATTAAACAAAAATACTCTTTTGTCAAGTCGGTATGTTTTCTTCTTTTGAGGAATCCCTCCCAATCTTTCTGTTGAGTCTTATGAGATTTAAGAGCCTTTATTTTTGTTGAAAGCGTATGCTTAATATCAATTATCGTGGTTATTTTCTTATCTGGTGTTCCTTTCATTTTTCCAAATACTTTATAATCTAAACCAACTTCTTCCATTTTTTTTAGATTACTTACAGGAGTAGTCGTGTGATACAAACGTATGTGCTTTCCTGCGATTTCTAGATATTTTTTAAAAGCTTTTGTAGTTGCTTTTGATATGACGACATGGTCAGGATGATTCGATATTCCATGTTTATCAAATGTTATAACTATATCTGGTTGTTCCTCCTTAATAATTTGAAATATTTTTTGAATTATTGTTTCTTGAGAAAGAGCATGCAATGTGTAATCGGTAAAGTCTAGAAAAAAGACCTTACGAATTCCTAAAATACGAGCTGCCTTTTGTAGTTCAATTTCTCGAACTGCTCCTAATTTATCTGTTGTTGTAATAGGCGGATTACCCACTGCTCCTGCTTCTCCCCGAGTTGCTGTGATAAGCAAAACCTGCACTCCTTTTTTAGCAAGTTTTGCAATAGTCCCACCACTTGAAAACGACTCGTCATCTGGATGTGCAAAAACAAAAATGGCTTTCATTGTTGAATTGTTCTATTGAAATAACAATTTAGCAATGTAACAATTGAGCAAGCATATGCTATTATAACATGATGAAAATTTTTAACTCTCTTTCAAAAAAAATAGAGCCATTTTCGCCTTTTTCCCGAAAAACGGTAAAAATATATGTTTGCGGCATTACCCCATACGATACTACTCACCTTGGTCACGCGTTCACCTATCTTTTTTTCGATGTGTTGGTCAGATATTTACAATACAAAGGTTATACCGTAATCTATACCCAAAACGTGACAGATATTGATGATGATATCCTCAAGCGGGCAAAAAAAGAAAAGAAAGACTGGAGAAGCTTAGGAGGCTATTGGACAAATAGCTTTTTAGAGGATCTAAAAAATCTGCATATTCAGCTTCCAACTTATTATGTAAAAGCAACTGATTCAATATCTTACATCATTAAAATGGTAATAGTACTTCAAAAAAAAGGTCATGCATATGAGAAAGACGGAAATGTCTATTTCGACATATCAACCTTTAGAAAATACGGGACGTTATCAGGCTTTACCAAGAGTCAAATGATAGTTATAGCCAACGATCGCGGTGCAAATATTTACGATCCACGTAAAAAAAATCCACTGGACTTTGTTTTGTGGCAGCAGTCTACTTTAGATGAACCATTTTGGGAAAGCCCATGGGGAAATGGACGACCTGGCTGGCATATTGAATGTTCTGCTATGATTCACCAATATCTTGGTAAGCACATAGATATACACGGCGGTGGAAGAGATCTTGTATATCCGCACCATGAAAGTGAAATTGCTCAGTCAGAAAGTTATACCAATAAATCTCCTTTTGTGAAATATTGGATGCATACCGCAATGCTGATGTATCAAGGAGAAAAAATGTCTAAGTCTTTAGGCAATTTGCTTATGGTATCTGATTTACTTAAAACATACTCTGCAGATGCAATACGGTTAACTCTGCTTTCTCATCATTATCGACAGCCGTGGGAGTTTGACTATGAAGAAATCAATCAAGCACAAGAAATGTTTTTGAGTATTAAAAACCATTTGCCTCAAAGAAAAGATATGTCACCTCTTTCAGCAGATACTATTCACATGAAGGAATTTATTCATCACATGGACAACGATATGGATACTCCCAAAGTTATCGAGTATATCAAAACGCTTCTATCGCGCACTCATCAAAAGTCAACAGATAAACAGGCACTCTATACCATTCTCTCTGTTCTTGGGTTTTCATTTGATGAAGAATAGATTATAATTCCTCTGCAAAACCCATATGAGAATACTATTTGTTTTGGTGTTTTTTTTCCTTTGTGTATGTATTAATCCGCGTTCTGCTTTGGCAGTTGAAAATCCTCTCTCAGTGCCAAATAACAAATTTGGCATCCATATTTTATTTCCTTCAGAAATCCACGAAGCAGCTTCTCTGGTAAACTCAAAGGGTGGAGATTGGGGATATGTAACTATTCCTATTCAAACTGCAGATAAAGATCTAGAAAAATGGCAAAAATTTATGGATGATGCAGGCTCTTTGCATGTTATCCCTCTTGTTCGACTTGCTACTGAAGGAGATTATTTTAATACCAAAGTCTGGAGAAAACCAACTGCCGAAGATGTGTTGGATTTTGCGAACTTTTTAAGCTCACTACGATGGCCAACGAAAAACCGATACATAATAGTTTTCAACGAAGTAAATCGCGCTGATGAATGGGGAGGAAATCCCAACCCTTCTGAATATGCTGGTATTCTGCGTTACGCATCAGATCTATTCAAATCTAAAAATCCGGATTTTTTTATTATTTCTGCAGGACTTGATAATGCCGCTGCAACAATTCCGCAAGTTGCAATTAACGAATACGAATTTATAGAAACTATGGTTGTAAGTTTTCCAGACGTATTTGAACAAGTTGATGGACTCGGCAGTCATTCGTATCCAAACCCAGCATTTTCCCAACCTCCTACCAAACAAGATAGAGTAAGTATCGCGACATTTCAACACGAAAATCAATTATTAAAATCCCTTATTAATAAAGAACTTCCAGTATTTATTACCGAAACTGGATGGTCCAAAAAAAACCTCTCAGACGGCACAATAGAAAATTATTATCGAGAAGCATTCTCGTCTGTTTGGAACGACTCATCAATAGTTGCGATAACTCCTTTCCTTTTTAGGGCAAACATGGGCCCTTTTGTAGAGTTTTCTTTTTTACTTGAAAACGGATCACCCAGTTCACAGTATACCGTGTTAAAAGACATGCAAAAAATAAAAGGTACGCCGTCACTTTTGCCAGAAATTCTTGGAGACGAATCAATTCAAATCCCACTGACTACCAAAGATTTCTCAAACCATTCAGAACCACTTCAGAATACTACCCGTATTCCGCAACCTTTAAAAATAGCTTTTAAATGGATTATGAAACTATAAGAAAATGTGGTAAAATAAAGCAAGTTTAGGGGTATGCTTCTTTTTACCGTACAATCCATACCCACTTTTAATCTTTTAATCACTCCTGTTCGTACTATGAATACTAGTTACAGCTTTAAAGAAATACTTTATAGTGAAACAAAGGGTGCGTTAACACTTAAAGAAGTTATTTTTCACATAAAGTCATTCCTTGAACAAGAGGAAACTGCATTCTATAGCTTGGTAATCGGTACTGACTCTCACGAACGATTAGAGAACTCGCATGGGACAAAATTAATCGACCTAGTCACTGCAATTGTCATCCATCGA
>CAZVON010000011.1:22293-24277 GCA_964628435.1 uncultured Gammaproteobacteria bacterium | reverse complement strand
TAGTAAACGAATTGGGGAAAATTTAGCGATAAAGTAACTAAAATTGTAATCCAACAACAAGGGAATGTAAGCTTTTAAAAAAAAAAAAAAAAAAAAATTTTTAATATTCGTACTCTGCGTGAAAAAATCTACGCAGAAACACTCGAATCATTGAATTTTGCAACTATTTTTGTCCCTGCTTTTAATACATCCCTTAACGGTAAATCACCACTATTTGAATTAGAAATTCATGTGGATGTAGGCACGAGAGGGGAAACCAGAGATATGATTAAAGAAATAGTTGGAATGGTAAATGGCAATGGATTTGTAGCTAAAACGAAACCTGAAGCATATGGTGCCTCGTACGTCGCAGACAGACATACATAAAATTTCAAATCAACAATGAGTAAATCTAAGAAACGACAGGAACTAGAATGGGAAGAAGCAGCGCAGATAAAACGAGAAATCGAACAATTGATAGGTGTTTTGAAAATTGATTATATTGATCCTTCCCGCATTTTCTGTTTTAAAAGTTACGGTTCAACATCGCGTTCGTACGCGCGCATTTGGTCTTTTCCTAAAATTTTTCAGCGGGCGCTCAATATTCATCCTGCATATGTTATAGAGGTACTTTCAAAGTATTACGATAAGCTCAACGAAGATGAACAAAAAAAAGTATTAATTCATGAATTACTGCATATTCCTAAAAACTTTTCAGGAGCCTTACTTCCTCATAAAAGCCGAGGAAGACATCTTGGCTCAATGGTAAATAAATTATTCAAAGAATACAAAAGTTATACAAATTCCAAATAGTCTACCAGATCTTAAAATATGATAACTATTATTCATGGCGACGATGTCGCAAGTTCGCGAAAATATTTTCTTGAACGAAAACTTAAAACCCAAAACCCTATTACCCTCGACGGACAAAAGGTAACAATTACCGATATAACGCAGGTTTTAGAGGGAGATAGTCTTTTTTTCCAAGAAAAATATATTTTTATCGAGGATTTTTTTTCAAAAAGAAAATCCGATCTTACAGAGATTATTGCTCTTATTGAGAAAAACAAAGACCTGGCTCACGTTTATTTTTGGGAAGGAAAAGAAATACCTAAAAAAACGCTGCATACCTTAAAATTCGCTGAATCAAAAATTTTCTTATTCCCTAAGATTCTTTTTCAGTTTTTAGAGAGCTTACGGCCACAAAACTCATCGCTTATTTCCACCTATCATAAGGTTCTTCAGACAACTGAACCAGAACTTGTGTTCGTTATGCTCATTCGACAATTTCGACTTCTTCTCTTCTTATCCTATCCAAACCAATCTGAGAATGAAATTGACGAGATAAAACGTCTTGCGCCTTGGCAAGTAAGTAAGTTGAAAAAACAAACAGGGTATTTTAGCCTAGAAAAACTACCAGGGATATATAAAAAACTATTTGAACTAGAAAAGGCGCAAAAAACCGGTACGCTTCCCTGTTCGCTCTCCCAAGCCATTGACTTTTTTTTGCTGGAACTGTAACATAAATCCATGAATATCGACTCGTCCATATTTAAGTCGTACGATATTCGAGGCGTCTATCCTGACCAAATCAATGAAGATAATGTCGGACAAATCGTTAAGGCTATCTACACCTTTTTAAGCGAATCGGCCAGCAAAAATCCTCTTACTATAGCTGTTGGAAGAGACATGCGCATTTCTTCTCCGTTACTCTTTCAAAAAGCAACAGAAGCGCTTGTCTCGCTTGGCGCACAGGTAATTGATTTAGGTATTGTATCTACGCCAACATTTTATTTTGCTGTTTACCACTACGAGTATGACTGCGGAATCCAGATAACCGCGTCCCACAATCCCAAACAATACAACGGAATAAAAATCGTACGAAAAGGAGATACCGGCCTTGTTAAAATCGGCAAACCAACCGGTATGACAACGGTTAAAGAATATTCGCTCGCTGGAAAAAGCCTTC
The DNA here is from genome assembly GCA_964628435.1 of uncultured Gammaproteobacteria bacterium. Lineage (GTDB taxonomy): Bacteria > Patescibacteriota > Microgenomatia > Levybacterales > UBA12049 > CAZVON01. The sequence continues at coordinate 22,329 of CAZVON010000011.1, read as the reverse complement.
CAGCAAAACAAGGAGGAGCAATAAACAAAAAAGAGA
>CAZVON010000011.1:0-22283 GCA_964628435.1 uncultured Gammaproteobacteria bacterium | reverse complement strand
GTTGCTTCTGAGGAGGTCACGCAGGCAATAGAACTTCTTGATAATCCTCAAATAAACAAATATAAAATCGTTGCTGATCCTGCAAATGCTGTTGGCGCTTTGTATATTGAAGAACTCTTCAGACATGTTCCGGGTCAACTCATTAAAATGAACTTCGAGCTTGACGGTACATTCCCGGTGCATCAGGCTGATCCGCTCCAACTTGATACGCTCAAAGATCTGCAAAAAAAAGTGCTTGAAGAAAAAGCAGACTTTGGCCTTGCACCGGACGGCGACGGAGACCGGCTTTTTTTTATTGATGAAAAAGGCCAGGTTGTTCAGCCAACACTCATCACATCTTTGGTTTCTAAGGAACTCCTTAAAAAACATCCGGGAGAAAAGATATTAGTTGACATCCGGTATATTCTTACTCCAAAAAAAATTGTTGAAGACGCAGGGGGGACATATGAAATTACGAAAGTAGGACACGCTTTTATTACCGAGCAGATGAATAAATCAGGCGGCGTTTTTGCCGGTGAATCATCAGCACATTTTTTCTACAGAGATGTCGGCAATGCAGAATCTCAGGTTCATACAATTTTATATGTCCTCAAGGTATTAACAGAATTAAATAAACCGCTTTCCGAAGTAGTAAATGCGTTGAAAAGAAGCGAAGAATCAGGAGAATTTAACTTCAGGGTTAAAAACGCGCCGGATATTATTACACTCCTCAAAGAAAAATATGCTCAAGGGCAATTGTCCGAGCTGGATGGGATCGCGGTTACATACCCCACCTGGCGGTTTAGCGTTCGAACATCCAACACCGAGCCACTCTTGCGATTAAATGTGGAAGCAGATACCAAAAAGCAAATGCTGGAGAAAAAAGAAGAACTAATGAAGACAATTAAATCTATCGCTGTCCTTGATTCTGCGCCGAGACACTAAATAGTATTTATGTATGCTTGATCTTAAGAACACCCAAGAAATTAAAAAACTGGATCCCAACAATGTACTCGGGTCAACACGCATGTTTGCGTTGCAATGCGAACAAGTCTGGCAAGAAGCTCAATCTGTTACATTTTCAAAATCGTATAAAAATATATCAAATATTGTTATTTGTGGCATGGGAGGTTCTGCGTACGGCGGGCATGTTGCGCTTTCGGGGTTTAAAAACGAGCTGCCAGTACCATTAGTCGTACAAAACAACTATTACCTGCCGGCATTCGCCAATGAAAATACGCTTGTTATCTTGACGAGTTACTCCGGCTCAACCGAAGAAACGCTGGCGTGCGCCAGAGACGGCCTTGCAAAGAATGCAAAAATAACCGGAATCACCAGCGGTGGAAGACTCGGAGAATTTTTAACCTCAAATAATCTTCCGTCGCTTATCTTCAGCGCAAAATTTAATCCTTCTTCGCAGCCCCGTCTCGGAACCGGTTATGTTGTTTTGGGCACTATAGCCTTATTAAACAGACTGGGCCTAGTTTTCCTGTCTGATACTACAGTCTTAAAAGCCATAAAGGAGCTTAAAAACACACAGGATACCATTACATCCGAGGCGAGAAGAGTGGCTCAAAAGCTGCATGGATATCTGCCGGTGCTATTTGCCGCAGAATTCTTAGAAGGAAATGCCCATATCATACGCAATCAGTTTAATGAAACGTCGAAAAGCTTTGCAGCGTTCTCGGAAATTCCAGAACTTAACCATCATCTAATGGAAGGATTAAAAAATCCTGCCGACAAGAAACTCGCGGTGTTATTCCTTTCTTCTGCTTTCTACGCATCTATAATACAAAAGAGGGTGGGGTTGACAAAAGAAGTTGTCAAAAAAAACTCTGTACCGGTAATCGAGTACTCTCCATTTGGATCAACAAAGTTATCTCAGATTCTCAATACTCTTTCCTTCGGCGGATATCTCACACTCTATCTTGCGTTTTTGTATGGGCAGGATCCCAGCATTATCCCCTGGGTTGATTATTTCAAAAAAGAGCTGGCAAAACGTCAGTAATTTTTAGGATCTTGATAATTCTTCCGAATCCTTCCATAATAACAGTATGACTTCCCGATCAGACTATGTGGTATGGTTTAAAGATGTCGATAAGCATGATATTGCATTAGTCGGCGGCAAAGGGGCGAATTTGGGAGAAATGATAAAATCCAAATTCCCAGTTCCTAATGGGTTTATTGTTACCTCAAAAGCATATTACCACTTTTTAAGAGAAAACAATCTGACAACAAAAATTAATCACTTACTAAAAACTGCTAATTACGAAAAGGCCGAGTCTTTAATGGAGATATCGTTGCATATTAAACAACTAATAAAAAAGTCAGAGATGTCTAACGAATTAGTTAAAGAAATTTATAGCGCGTATAAAAAACTTGGAGGAGTTTTTAAAGATGCCCTTGTTGCAGTGCGCTCGTCCGCAACAGCGGAAGATTTGCCTACCGCATCTTTTGCTGGACAACAAGATACGTATCTTGATATACAAGGTGAAGCAAATGTGTTGTTAAAAGTTAAAGAAGCGTGGGCATCGCTTTTTAATCCCCGAGCAATTTTTTACAGACACCAACAAAAATTTGATAATTTTAAAGTAGGAATTGCCATACCAGTGCAAAAAATGGTGGCCGCTGAAAAATCAGGCATTATGTTTACTATAGATCCAGTTACAAACGATAAATCAAAAATTGTCATTGAAGCGATTTTGGGCTTAGGAGAAATGATTGTTCAAGGAAAAGTAACTCCAGATCATTATGAAGTTTCTAAAAGCAACATGAAAATCCTTATCAAGGATATTGCTCATCAAGAAAAACTGCTCAAAAAGGCTGGGACAAAAGATAAAGAAATACATCTTTCCCAAAAAAAAGGATCTCAACAGAAGATTTCTGACCACCATATTGTTGAACTTGCCAATTTGGGCAAAAAACTTGAAGAGCACTACTATTTTCCTCAAGACTGTGAATGGGCAATCGAAAAAAACACCGTTTACTTAGTACAAACCCGGCCAATTACTACAGTTTCTACTACCCAAAAAAAATTAGCATCACAGCCGATTGTCATTAACACGACGGTTCTTTTGAAAGGTAGTCCCGCAAGTCCTGGAATTGCGACAGGACCGGTTAAAGTGATTCATAAAGCGTCCGAAATTAACAAAGTATTGCAGGGCGATATTTTAGTTGCTCCACAAACCAATCCTGATTTTGTCCCGGCTATGAAAAAAGCGACCGCGATTGTTACCGATAGCGGCGGAAGAACATCTCACGCAGCGATTGTTTCACGAGAACTTGGAATCCCAGCAGTTGTAGGAACGCAAAAAGCAACTCATGTTTTTAAAACTGGCGAGGTTATAACCGTAAACGGAACAACTGGAGAAATTCACAAAGGCGGAAAAATCACCCATACCTCATCTTCTGTTACACATATTGTGACCGAACATATTAAAACCGCAACAAAAGTGTATGTTAATCTGGCCGAACCAGAACTTGCAGACCGTGTCGCAACAAAATACGTAGATGGTGTGGGACTCCTTAGAGCAGAATTTATGATGGCAGGAATTGGTACCCACCCTAAAAAGCTGATAAAAGACGGCAAAAAGGACGTTTTCATCCAGAAGCTAGCCCAAGGCATAGAACAGTTCTGTAAAACATTTACTCCACGGCCTGTTATCTATCGGACTAGTGATTTTAAAACAAATGAATACAGAAATTTGATCGGTGGAAAAGACTATGAACCAGTTGAACCAAACCCAATGCTTGGATACCGCGGGGTTTTTAGATATATTCATGATCCTCATGTATTTGAATTGGAACTGGAGGCAATTAAGCTTGTACGAAATAAAAGGGGCTACAAAAATTTATGGATTATGCTTCCGTTTGTTCGAACGGTTAAAGAACTTATAGAAGTTAAAAAAATCATTTCTGTAAGTGGACTCCATAGGTCTCCCAGTTTTAAACTTTGGATGATGGTAGAAATCCCATCCAATGTGATATTGCTGGACAAATTTATAGAAGTGGGTATTGATGGAATTTCTGTAGGTTCAAACGACTTAACGATGTTGTTGCTCGGTACAGATCGTGATAATAGTGAAGTTGCGCGTGAGTTTGATGAACAAAATGAAGCGGTATTATGGGCGCTTGAAAAAGTTGTAAAAACTGCACATAGACACAAGATAACATCATCAATCTGTGGACAAGCTGTTTCATCATATCCGTCTCTCGTGGAAAAATTAGTTACATGGGGAGCAACAAGTGTGTCAGTATCCCCTGATGCGGTAGAAACAACGAGAAAGGTAATTGCTGCATGCGAAAAAAAACTAATTAGTTAAATTGTATATGGAAAAAATCAAGAAGATCCTCGCAAGAGAAATTTTGGACTCAAAAGGAAATCCTACTACTGAATGTACTGTTATTCTCAATGACAACTCTACTGCGACTGCTGCTTGTCCAAGTGGTACTTCGGTAGGAACCTATGAAGCTGTAGAGTTGAGAGATAAAGATACTCGTCGTTTTAACGGTCTTGGAGTACTCACTGCAATTAAAAACATCCACGATTTTATTGCTCCAAAACTAGTAGGTATGGATGCTTCTAACCAGGCTACTGTCGATAAAATAATGATAGAATTGGATGGGACACAGAATAAAAGTAAGCTTGGGGCAAATGCTATGTTGTCTGTTTCTATGGCTGTATGTAAAGCGGCCGCAAAAAGCTCTGTGTTACCTCTTTTCTTATATCTTAAACAATTTCTACAAAATAGCACTGCTTCACTAAAAATTCCAACTCCAGCTTTTAATATTTTAAACGGTGGTCTTCATGCAAACAGTGGTATTGACTTTCAGGAATTTCTGATTATACCTGCTTCATCTCTCGCGTTATCTGATTCAATCCAACTTGGGAGTATAATGTACAATTCCCTAAAAAAAACTCTCGTTCAACATAATCTTCCTACTCTTGTAGGTGATGAGGGTGGATTTGGACCTTCTTTAGCTACCAATATCGATGCTTTTTCTATGTTAAAGCAGGCAGTAGATTCTACAAGCTATCGGTATGGATTTGATGTTTTTTTTGGCTTAGATGCAGCATCTAACAATTTTCATAAAGATCAACAATATTTTTTAAAAGACCGCTCAATGCCGTATTCATCAAATGATTTCATCACGTATTACAAAGATCTTAATAAGCAATATCCTCTGTTATATCTGGAAGATCCGCTGTCTGAAGACGACTGGGAAGGGTGGACACAGATTACTCAAGATTTGTCGCAAAACGTTGTGATTGTCGGAGATGATTTAACTGCTACAAATTCTTATAGGCTCCAGATGGCTCTTTCTAAAAAATCGATTACCGGAATCATTATAAAGCCCAACCAAATAGGAACAGTTATCGAAACGCTTGCGGTTGTTGAAGTTGCAAGACAAGCGGGACTTAAAATAATTGTGTCTCATAGAAGTGGAGAGACAACCGATGATTTTATCGCGGATTTTTCAGTAGCAGTCTCTGCTGATTATGCAAAATTCGGAGCTCCTGCCCGTGGTGAAAGGGTAGCAAAATACAATAGACTCCTTCAGATAGAAAATCAGCTCAAGACACTTGACTCTTCTTAACATATGACGCATCTTGTATTGATAAGGCATGGAGAATCACAGTGGAACTCGAAAGGAATATGGACCGGACTTATCGATATTCCTCTAGACGACCGTGGCAAACAAGAAGCACACAAAGCTGCTTTAGTTATCCCTCATATTAAATTTGATAAAGCTTATACCTCTGTTTTAAAAAGAGCCGTCGAGACCCTTGAGATTATAAAAAGCACTCTTAATTTTTCATCACTGCCTACTCTCCAATCGCCTTCGCTTAATGAACGGGATTATGGAGACTATACCGGTAAAAACAAGTGGGAGCTTGAAAAGCTGTTTGGCCAGGAAAAGTTTGAAAATATAAGAAGAGGATGGGATACTCCAATCCCTCATGGAGAAACACTAAAAGACGTATATAATAGAGTAGTCCCCTATTTTAAAACTCATATTGAACCAGAGCTCAAGAATGGGAAAAACATTATTATCTGCGCTCATGGCAACAGTCTTAGAGCGCTCATAAAGTACTTAGAAAAGATTTCCGACGAAGGTATTGAAAAAACCGAAATAAATACCGCAGAAGTATACGTTTACGACATGGATAAGGAAGGACATATTACGTCTAAACAGATACGAGCTGCAAATCCTCGCAAAATATAAAAAATACTCAAAATGGTTCTGCCTCTCGCGCTCTCCCAAGATCTTCAATTTTTTGCTTGAGATTCCTGCTGTCTAAGTTTCCAATATTTACTTTTTCTCTATTTGCCACCATTAACCCCTGTATAATTCTTCGTGCGCAAATAGCATCGCCTTTTTTTAGAAACCTCACCACAATTGGCTTTCCCGGGTACCCGTCAGGAACAATTTTCATTGCTGCGAAAAATAAGTTTGTTTCTATCTCCACATCTTTAATCATTGGAATCATGATGCTATGAATATCTTCTGAGAAAAAAAATATTCTACAAATAATATTTACTTTGTTTTCGTCTATGGTAACCTCATCAGGAAAAAAATCAAAAGGAAATACACTCGATATTCTTATGAGTACTCTATTTGAGCGTAGAATTAACTTATTCAGATTATTGCCATCAGAAGTATTTTCTTTCCCCTCTTCATGATTGCTATTATATGTTTTGGACATCGAATTGTTAGTGTTCATAATGTCCACGCACCATACACCACATTTTATTCATCGCAATCAATAATAGGTAAGACAGTGGTAATAAAATTCTCTCTGAACAACCTACATCCTACATCTATTTGTTGACATAACCATTTTATCTATGCGATAGTAAGGATATGAATAAAAAGGTTGTTATTTCTGCAGTCGTTATTCTCAGTATCGCAATAGGAGGGTTTCTATTTATAAAAAATTCTTCTTCTCAACCAACCTTATCAACGGAAATACAAATAATACCGTCTTCTGCTACTAATAATGGTCAAAAATAAAAATGTCTTTATACACCGCGATATTGACTTATCCAATAATTCTTAATAATTCCCAAAGAAACAGTAGATAACAAATAGCCAATAACAGGTACACCTGCGTTGATCAAGGGATCAGCTACGCCAATTGAGTACATAAACAGAGCAACAACAAGATATGTTCCAATCGCTATAGAAATTCTGCGTGTCAAACTGATTTCCCATGCTTTGTTTGCCTCTACTCGTTTATTTCTTTCTTTTATCGTACTTATCTCGTCTTTAAGTTTTTTTATTTCTGAATCAAGAGTAAGATTATCCATATATTCCTTGGTTTTCTAGATTAAAGAGTATCACAAATTCACCCTTTGGCTCAACTTTTACAAAGTGATCAATACTTCTGGAAATACGCTCTCTTCTGACTTCTTGGTGAATCTTGGTAAGTTCTCGTGCTATTACAATTTCTATATTACCAAAAATGATTTGTAACTGACTAAGGGTTTGCGTAAGTCGATGTGGGCTTTCAAAAAGAATAACAGTAGCATTGATACTTTGTAGCCCAGCTTGAAGATTGTTAAGAATCCTGGTTCTATTTCCCTCCTTTTTAGGTAAATACCCCATGAAGACAAACTTGTCCGTAGGAAGACCAGAGAGTGTTAATGCGACAAGAACAGAAGATGGACCAGGAATAGATTCTACTGGTATTTCTTCCTGAACACACGCACGAACCAGTTTGAATCCGGGATCAGATATTGTCGGTGTTCCAGCATCAGATATCAATGCTACATTCATACCGTTTTTAAGAGAGGTCACTATTTCTGGGATTCTTCTTATTTCATTTTGTTCGTAATAAGAAACAAGTAAAGGCCGCGATGCATCCGAATTCCTGTTGTAAAATTCTGGTATTACTGTTTTAAGAAATATTCCGGTACGCCTGGTGTCTTCGCACGCAATGACTTGAACAGTTTTAAGTACTTCAACTGCATGCTGTGTAATATCTTTTAAATTGCCAATAGGTGTTGAAACTATATAGAGGGTTCCCATATAACGGATTATATCAGAAGGGTTACTTTTTTCTAAATGGGCGGAATATAAAAGCAAACAGCTGTTTTCTATGATTTGGATCTTTTAAGATATGATATGTTTGAGGTGCAATAGAAAGCAAGATAATCAGTACTATAATCGGAATAAGATATTTATCAACATCTGGAATAACGCTTCCCAAAAAATACCCTGAAACTGGAAGACATATTGCCCACAAAAATCCTCCAATCAGGTTATAAACTAAAAAAGTTGGGTAACGCATATCCCCCACCCCAGCTAAAATAGGAGCAAAAGTTCGAACAACTGGCAAAAACCTAGCAAGAATAATTGTTTTACCTCCATGTTTTTCGTAAAACACCCTTGCCCTATTCAAGTGATCTGGATGGAACAGTAATGATTTTTCTCGTTTAAAAAGCCTTTTCCCTATTTTATGGCCAAATGCATACCCCACACTATCTCCACTTACAGCTGCTACAAAACAACCAATGGTCAACAACCTAATATCAAAAATACCTTGAGAAGCAAGAAATCCAGCAGTAAAAAGCACACTATCTCCTGGCAAGAAAAAACCGATAAGAAGTCCTGATTCAGCAAATATCACTGCAAAAAGCCCTAAGTATCCTATACCTTGAATGATTGTGGGAAGATCCATATAATAAACGTCTTATTAGAATAATGGATTTTGCCAGAAAAAGTCAATGCAGAAAATAAGGATCTAACTGTAGTTGGCAAATTTTCGAATGAGTCCCACGCATTTCCCCTGAATAAGAAGAGAAGCGGGGTAGATTGGTTCCATTTGCGAATTTGCGGGTTTTAAAATAACTTTCCCATTCTCTTTATAAAATCGTTTAAGAGTGGCAAGGTTATCATCCACAATCGCAACAACAATGTCTCCATTAGAGACTTCTTGGGTTTTTTCTATAACTACATAATCGCCATCTAAGATACCATCTTCAATCATTGATTCTCCTTTAACTTGCAACACGTATGCAGTTTTTTTACCAGAGATCATTGAAGCAGATACTTGAAAGGTAGCATTAGGATCTGTATGAGGTTCAAGTGGTTTTCCCGCAGCAATAAATCCCATGAGCGGCAAATCCAATGATGGACTGCTACCAAACATAGAAGCAGTTACTTTATCGTTGGTAATTTTAAGCACCCGAGTATTACCATCTACTTTTTGAATATACCCTTTTTCTACTAACGATCGAATGATTGAATGAATAGTAGAATTACTTCTGTGTCCAGTAGCTTGCGCGATCTCACCCAGAGTTGGCGAATACCCATATTGTTTCTGAAATTGGGCAAGATACTCTAAAATTTCTCTTTCTTTTCTATATAAAACTCCTGCCATAATCTATTCTGAATATTTTATACGAAAAATTCGAGAATAATACAATATGACAAAGCTGTACAAAATAGATCAATTTTTAGAAAGCCCTGCTTTCATGGTAAAATACAACAATGAAGTTTGATCTTATTTCAGAATTTAAACCAACGGGCGATCAACCGCAGGCGATAGAAAAACTTACTCATAATCTTACGATAGGTGTTAAAAACCAAGTGCTTCTTGGAGTAACCGGTAGTGGAAAAACATTCACCATGGCAAATGTTATTGCAAAGGCTCGTCGTCCTACCCTTGTTATTTCTCATAACAAAACCTTGGCTGGACAGCTATACCAAGAATTTCGAGAGTTTTTTCCCCATAATCCAGTCTGTTATTTTGTTTCTTACTACGACTACTATCAGCCAGAGGCGTATATTCCTCAAACTGATACGTATATAGAAAAAGAAGTAGAAATCAACGAAGAAATCGATAAGCTTCGTCTCTCAGCCACCGCAAACTTATTAACTCGCAAAGATGTCATTGTGGTAGCCTCGGTTTCCTGCATTTATAACTTAGGCTCACCAATTGAATATGGAAAGTTTGTATTGGAACTTCGAAATGGTGTTTCGATCGAACAAAAGGGAATTCTTACTAAGTTAACCGAACTCCAATACGAGAGAAGTGAATATGGATTTCACCGAGGAGCATTTAGAGTTCGTGGAGAATATGTAGATTTATTTCCCGCGTACTCTGATTTTGGGCTACGAATTGAGATGGAAAATGACAAAATTAAAAGTCTTTCTGAATTTGATCCAATAACTGGGAACACAATCAAAATATTGAACATGGTAATTATTTATCCAGCTAAACACTATATGACAGATCCAAATACGTATCACAGAGTATTTCCTCAAATAAAAAAGGATCTTGAAAAACAAGCTCAACACTTTAAAGACATAGGAAAAATCGTTGAAGCACAACGAATTTCTCAGCGAACTCAATTTGACTTAGAAATGATTCAAGAAGTCGGCTACGTAAATGGAATCGAGAATTACTCAAGATATTTTGATGGGAGAAAACCTGGGGATCCACCATATACACTGCTTGATTACTTTGAGTATGCGTCAAAAGACTGGCTCCTATTTATTGACGAATCACATATGACTGTTCCTCAAATTCGTGGCATGTATAACGGTGATAAAGCACGCAAGCAAACATTAATCGATTATGGATTTCGACTTCCTTCTGCTTTGGATAATCGCCCGTTGCGGTTTGATGAATTCTTAAGCCGCACTCACCAAACTATTTACGTAAGCGCAACGCCAAATGAATATGAACTTTCTTTGGCAAGAGAAGAAAATGCCATCGCAGAACAACTTATTCGGCCAACTGGGTTAGTAGACCCAGACATTGTAATAAAACCCGCGGAAGGACAAATTAATGATTTAATTTTAGAAATACAACAACGTGTACATAAGCACGAACGAGTCTTGGTTACAACGCTTACGAAACGGATGGCAGAAGAGTTATCTGATTTTTTACAGGAGAAAGGAATAAAAGTATCATATCTTCATTCAGATATCGAAACGCTGAATCGACAAGATGTGCTGGACAACCTAAGACTGGGTAGCTATGACGTGATCGTGGGAATTAACTTGCTTCGAGAAGGGTTAGATCTACCAGAAGTTTCGCTAGTAGTAATTCTTGATGCAGATAAAGAAGGTTTTTTGCGCAGCAAAACATCTCTTGTTCAAACCATGGGTCGCGCAGCCCGTCATATTGATTCAAAAGTCATCATGTATGCCGACCATGTAACCATGTCCATGGAAACAGCAATCAAAGAGGTTGAGCGTCGCCGAAATATCCAGCTTGAATATAACAAAAAGCACGATATTACGCCAACAGGGGTTCAAAAATCTGTTCGCCCAAAGCTTGTGGAAATGGAAGAGCCGCAAGAAAAATCCCTCGAGACACTGCTTGAGCTATCCAATAAACAAGTACTTTTACCTGACGAAAAAGAACATCTCATTAAAAAGTTAACTTCCGAAATGAAACAGGCAGCAAAAGATCTTGATTTTGAAACAGCAACACGAATCCGCGATAGAATCAGATCACTAAAATCTTTCTAAAACCCACTAATATTTTTGACGTGCTCGACTTTTTTTACCGAGCCATCTCTGTTTAGTTCTACTGCGACTGCGTCAATGCGCATAAGTTCCGGGAGATTTCGGCGAGTAAGTTTATAAAATTGGGCCGTTTTGATAAGTGTTTTTAACTTCCATGGCGTTATAGCTTCCAACGGATTCCCAAATTCATGAGAGGACCTTGTCTTTACCTCAACAAACACTAATGTATTTTCATGGACAGCAACAATATCAATCTCACCGTATCTTGCCTTAAAATTTTGTTCAAGAATAGTATACTTCTTTTTTTTTAGGTAATCTGCTGCTAAATTTTCTCCTTTATTACCGATTGGTTGTTGGTGGGGGAATACCATGTTAACGTTTAGCTCGTGGTTTTCTAATTATTCGGGGCAAACCTCGTTGAATAATATGTGCTGCCTGTGTGTGGGCATCTGCTTTGGTTATAAGTTCCTCGACCATTGGAGATCCTGCATCTACTATTCTTAATAAATCTTCTGCTGCTTTTGCCCTGTGGATATGTTCAGTCGCCCTATCTCTTTTTACCCGCTCGGGAGGCCGATCTTCAAATCTGCGGTATTGAGGTGGGATATTTGACGATTCCCCTTTATTCTCTGTCATTACTTTGGTTTTCTTAAATAATAAAGTTTTGCTCTTCGAACGCGATTTTTAGCGTGTGCTTTTACTTCTACCTTCTCGATATTAGGAGCCATCACAGGCCAAATTCTCTCTACTGCGATATCACCTACCAGCTTTCGGACGGTAAAGGATTTATTCTCTCCTCTACCTTTAAAAGCCAATACAGTACCTTCAAATACCTGAATACGAGTTTTTTCTTTACCCTTTTCTTCTTCTTTTATTTTTTGATGAACTCGAACGACATCGCCAGGAACAAAATTGATTTGCGCAATCATAGCGTTATTATACCTTATCTTAAAAATCTTATCAATCCTTGTATGTTTTGCACGCTTTTAAAAAAGCTACAAACAGAGGGTGAGGTTTCAAGGGTCGACTTTTATATTCTGGATGACCTTGTGTTCCCAGGTAAAATGGGTGTAACGATTTAGGTAATTCGATAATTTCTACTAAGTTTTCTCGCACCGAGCGCGCGCTAAAAATAAAACCTTTTTGTTCAAAATCTAACAAGTATTGATTATTGAATTCATAGCGATGTCTATGTCGTTCGCTGGTAAGCCCTTTGTCTTTGTCAATAAAATCGTTAGATTCATCATAGGCAGCATACGCAAGAGTATCTTTTGCAACAACTGCCTCCCATGCTCCAAGCCGCATAGTTCCACCATAGGCTCTTTTTTCCATAAAGTCTTTCTGAGCAGGCATAAGGTGAATGACTGGATAAGCAGTATGCGGATCATTTTCTGCTGTGTTTGCATTGGCGTGTTCCAATACATGCCGTGCGAAAGCGACAACCGCAAGCTGCATGCCATAACAAAGCCCAAGATAGGGAATTTCATGTACCCTCGCATAGTTTGCAGCTTGAATCATGCCTTCTGCTCCTCGGACACCCCATCCAATGGGAACAATAATCCCATCAGGCGCACCTATAACTTCTTTCACTCCATCAATTACTTGTTTTTTATCCTCTAAAGCTTTGGCGACGGAGGATTCTATTTTTTCTGCATCAATCCAGCGAGTTTTGACTTGTGTTCCTACCTCCCACGAGGCATGGTCAATAGCATCAAAAAGCGCAGCATAAGAATCGCGAAGCTGATAGTCTCCGGTACCAAAGTATTTTCCAACAATTGCAATCTCAATTTTTTTATCTTTTTTGCTTTTTATTCTATTAACTAAAGCAGCCCACTGGGAAAGATCAGGTTCTTTTTCTGGCAAATGTAGTTTTTTAAATATTTGTCTATCAAGCCCTTGTTTATGTAATACCAGAGGAATTTCGTACACGCTCTCAACATCTGGACTGGAAATAATATTTTCAGTGTGCATATTGCAAAAAAGCGCGAATCTATCTTTTCTTCGCTGATCAAGCATTTTTTCAGACCGCGCAATAATAAAATCTGGCTGAATGCCCATGGAATTAAGAGTGCGAACCGAAAGCTGGGTTGGTTTCGTCTTGGGCTCACCCAAATGGCCTGGAGTTGGCACATAACTGACATGAATATGAACAACATCTCCTGGGTTTTTGAGCGTCAAAATACGAGACGCCTCGTAGTAAAAAATATTCTGATACTCCCCTGCAGTACCGCCAAGCTCGATAATCACAATATCCGCTTGTTTTTTCTTTCCTAAGCTTTCGATGCGGCTTATTATTTCGTTGGTAATATAGGGGATTGCTTCCACATCTTCTCCGTTGTATTCGAATCTGCGTTCTTTGTCGATAACCGTTTTATAAATTTGACCCATGGTTACAAAGTTATCTTTTCCCATTTCTCCGGCCACAAATTTCTCGTACGAACCAATATCCGTGTCTGCTTCGGTTCCATCCTCGCACAAAAACGGATCACCATGTTCGATGGGATTGATTGTGCCCGCGTCTATATTGAGATAGTTCTCAAATTTTATAGGAGCTACTTTGTATCCCGCGGATTTTAAAAGAAGCCCAACCGATGCGGCAGTAGTACCTTTTCCTATTCCAGAAATCACACCACCAGACACAAAAATGTACTTTGTCCGAAGCGAAACCACACCAATGGTGGGCGAAGTCGAGGGATTTGTTCCTTTTACTATATTTGTAGCGTGCACGATTTATCTTATCAAAAACTCCCATTCTCGTCAACACGAATAAATTCAGCACCTTTTTCTATACGGATGTTGTGAGCGATGGAAGGGTGTCCTGCGTTAAAACTTCGGAACACCTAACCATCATCCTTAACATCTTTTGCCAAATCTACATTAACTAATCTCTTGTAAACAAACGCTTTCCCTGACCCTGATTTAAGATAAAGTTCAAAATCTTTAGCTTTCTGTTTTTCCTGAAACGCACAGTACCAACTTAATTTCCAAGGAAAATGTCCTTTTGTGAACTTTGATCTATTAGCGTTATGTTCATGAAATCTTTTTTTAAGATCATTCGTGTAGCCATAATAGAAGATTCCAGATTTTGAACTTTTTAATATGTAAACGTAATACATGAATCATCTGTAGCTTTAGCGAAAGATGAGAGCGATGGAAGGGACTCGAACCCTCGACCTTCTCCTTGGGAAGGAGACATTCTACCACTGAACTACCATCGCCTAAAGGACAAACTCGATAGCGTGCTACCGGTGTACTAATTCCGAGTTGAATTATCTTGGTATTTTAATGGTTGTTCCTGGAGTAATTATATCAGGATTTTGAAGATTATTTGCTTTTACAATATCTGGCCATTTATACCCATCTCCATATGCTCTAACCGCGATATCCCATAAGCCTTCTCCTTCTTTTACAACATAGAAGCTCTCAGTTATCTTTGCATCTTGCGTTTGAGTTTGAAAGCTTTTTCCATCTTGCTGCGACAAAATTTGTTTTTCATCAATATCTGGAATCAGTAACTTTGTTCCCGCCTCAATAACATCGGGATTTATTATATTATTCGCTTTTATTATTTCATCTGCACGTTTGCTTGTATTGTAAAACGTATCTGAAATTCCGCCTAACGTATCCCCCTCTACAACAATATAATAGGTTGGTACGATGTCTCCGTTTTCTTTTTTTGTACTGGTAGAAGAAACTTCCTGCTTGAGCGAATTTATTTTAACAGCATTTGTTCGTTTTAGAAAAGTAATGCCCAAAAAACACAAAACAACAACTACTACTATTCCAATAACCAAACTCGTATAAGACTCGCCCAGTTTAAATTGTCCCAGAATGTCTGGCGAAGATTCTCTTTCCGCTGAATGAGGAATTTTTTTTCCAACAACTGTTTTTGTATTAAACATACAAAATGCTTATGGTTCTATTTTATGGTCTGAAATAAATTAAATAAAGAACAATAAAACCTTGAGCAGTTGTCTCTTGGGTTACGGGCTCTACCGGATTTGAACCCCGCATAACTTCACTTCGTTAGCCTACGGGACAAGCCGGCTTCCGCTTGCGGGGCCAACGAGACTCGAACTCGCGACCTCTTCCGTGACAGGGAAGCGCTCTAACCAACTGAGCTATGGCCCCAGTTCCATCGTATCCTAACAAATTATTGTATTCTAGTCAATCCTTCTACATGCTCAGAACTGATATTGAGTATTGTCGAAAAATCAATCATTTGCTATGCTTCAAATGAGAAAATGACAAATACAGAAATTGCAAAGCTTCTACGCAATGTTGCTGCTTCTTATACTGTCCAAAACGAAAGTAAATATCGTTTCCAAATTATGGCATACCAAAAAGCTTCGGAAGCAATCGAAAACACTACTTCTCAAATCAAAGATCTTATGAAAGAAAACAAACTTGACAACATTCCAGGCATTGGATCGACAATTAAACAACATATTGAAGAGCTTATCAAAACTGGTAAGGTAAAACATTTTCAGGAAGTTATGAAAGACATTCCACCTGCCATGTTTCCACTGCTTGATGTACCAACGTTTGGTCCTAAAAAAGCCTACAAATTAGTTTCTTATTTTCGATTAAAAAATCCAGCCACAGTTATTGAAGATATCGAACAAAAAGCAAAAGTCGGAGAAATAGCATCAATCGAAGGATTTGGCGAAAAATCCCAGGCAGATATTTTGCGGGCAATTGAAGAGTTTCGCTTAGGAAAAAGAAAAACAAACAGAATGGTTCTGCCATTTGCTGCAGAACTAGCAGATAAGGTAATTGACTATCTTAAGAAATCTAAATATATTCTTAACGCGTATCCTTTAGGAAGTTTGCGCAGATTAGCACCAACGATTGGAGATATCGACATCGCAATTTCTACAAACAATCCTCAAAAAGCCATTGAGCATTTTGTTCAGTATCCTTACAAAGAACGCATGATCGAAAAAGGAGATGTTTCTGCGTCTCTTCTTATTTCTGGCGGAAAACAAGTTGACTTAATTGCCCTGCCTCCACGGCAACTTGGATCATTGTTGCAACACTTTACAGGAAGTAAAAATCACAATGTACACCTTAGGGAGTTAGCCATAAAAAGGGGCGCGTCTCTTTCGGAACGTGGAATTAAATGGAAAATGGATAATCGACAATGGAAAATTCGCGAATATGATACTGAAGAAAAGTTTTATAAAGCATTGGGGTTAGATTGGATCCCGCCAGAAATTCGAGAAGATAAAGGCGAAATAGAAAAAGCCCTCCACCATAATCTGCCTCGCTTGGTAAATGAAGACGACATAAAAGGGGATATTCATATCCACTCAAACTATCCTATTGAACCGAGCCATGATCTTGGAAAAGATTCCATGGAACATATGGTACAAAAAGCACTTAACCTTGGGTATGAGTATTTAGGATTTTCCGAACACAATCCAAGCATTTCAAATCATAGCAAAGCTCAGATCTATACCATACTTGAAAAACGTCAAGAATACATAGCAACACTCAAAGAGCAGTATAAAAAAATTAAAATCCTTAATCTTTTGGAGTTAGATATTCTTGCGAACGGACAGCTTGCGCTGGATGACAAAGCATTAGAGTTTGTTGATACGGCGATTGTATCGATCCACAGCGCGTTTTCTTCTGATCGAAAAACAATGACTAAAAGAGCCTTGTCAGGCCTGTCCCATCCAAAGGCTAAGGTATTATGCCATCCAACTGGACGGTTACTTAATGTGCGACCAGGCTATGATCTTGATTTTGACGAGGTGTTCGATTTTTGTAAAAAACACAATAAAGCTTTAGAGATAAACTCCTGGCCGACTCGCCTTGATCTTCCTGATATAATGGTGTTTGAGGCAGTACAAAACGGAGTACATATGGTGATTAATACCGACAGTCACGCTAAAGAGCACATGGATTTGATGAAATTTGGCGTCGCTGTTGCCAGACGAGGATGGGCAGAAAGAAAAAATATTTTAAACACAAAAAATTCCGAAGATTTTATAAAATGGATTAATGAGTAAATAATAGCAAAACGAAGGGGGGTGAAAATATATGCAGGCAAGTTGGATCATTATTGGCATTGTTGGCATTTTTGTTTTATACGTTTGGTACATTTATAACTCTTTAGCAACCGGGAAAGTTCGTATCAAAGAAGCTTTAAGTGGCATTGATGTGCAACTAAAGCGTCGAATTGATCTTATCCCAAACCTTGTGGATACAGTCAAAGGCTACACAAAACATGAAAAAAATATTTTAGAAAATGTCACCAAAGCCAGAAGCGCGTTAATGCATGCAGAAACTCTTCCCCAAAAAGCACAGTCTGATAACATGCTCAGTAGTGCATTAAAAAGCCTTTTTGCAGTTGCTGAGAACTACCCAAATTTAAAAGCAAGCGATAATTTTAAAGAGCTTCAGCAAGAATTATCAGATACCGAAGACAAAATCGCGTATTCACGCCAGTTTTATAACGCGAACGTTCGTGATTTTAATACTACCTTGGCTAATTTCCCAAGTGGCATGATAGGAAGAATGTTTGGGTTTAGCGAACAAGAGTTTTTCGAAGCAACAGACGAGGAGCGTAAGACTGTAAAGGTTGCATTCTAGTACAAACGGCTGTTGAACAACAAATAAGGCATGAATATCTACTCTCAAATTACACGTAATAAAGCAAAAACGTGGATCGTAATTATTTTGTTTATTGCGTTTATAACTACTCTTGTGTATGTATACGCAAAAGCATCAGGATCTGGGCTTTCGTTGGCAGGAATAGCACTGATTATTGCTGGTATTACCAGTTTTGCAAGTTATTACTATTCTGATCAGATAATTTTAGGCATGTCTCATGCCAAGCAAATCCAGAAAAAGGACCATCCGCGGTTATTTCGAGTAGTTGAAAACTTGTGTATTGGTTCAGGAATACCAATGCCCAAAATTTATATTATTAACGACACCGCCCCTAATGCGTTTGCGACCGGGCGAGACCCAAATCATGCTGTTGTTTGCATTACCACTGGACTTCTTGAAAAACTCAACAAAGTAGAACTCGAAGGAGTAATTGCTCACGAATTATCTCATATTCGAAATTACGACATTAGACTCATGGCTATTGTCGTGGTATTAGTCGGACTTGTCGCGCTTATGGCAGATTTTTTCATGAGATCGTTATGGTATCGAGGAAGAAGCAGAGAACGAAACTCACAGAGTATCTTTTTACTGATTGGTCTTGTGTTAGCAATTATATCTCCACTCATTGCAACTCTTATTCAATTATCAGTTTCGCGAAAACGTGAATACTTAGCTGACGCCTCAGGTGTGTTACTTACCCGATATCCAGAAGGACTTGCTTCTGCTCTTGAGAAACTTGCGCAAGACAAAGAACCCTTAGAAGTTGCAAATAACGCAACAGCGCATTTGTACATTGTGAATCCATTCAAAGGAACTCAGATAGAAAACTGGCTTTCTAATTTGTTTAATACTCACCCACCTATTGAAGAAAGAATGAGATTACTCAGATCAATGTAGCCCTACCTTTGTCACGCTGAACTAGTTTCAGCGTCTCGTAAAATTTTTGGATCATGAAATAAATTCAGGATGACAGTATAATACATGAGAATGATCAATTTTTTTCTTATACTTACCGGCAAGATCCTTTCATTGATCAGTCGCACGTTGAATCTGGGTCATGGATCCACTTGGCCTGGACATGCTGCTCTTAGCATAAACAAAAGCTTTATTAAAGACATTCTTAAAAACTCAAGAACAAAAATAGTCCTTATCGCAGGAACCAACGGCAAAACCACTACAGGAAAGCTTATTAGGACAATACTTGAAGAAAACCAGACTACTGTTTTTCAGAATGAATCAGGTGCAAATCTTTTAAACGGCATTGCCTCAAGTATAATACTACATAGTAGTATACTTTGTGAATTAAAATATAATTACGCAATTTTTGAAGTAGACGAGAATTCTGTTCCACTCGTTTTACAAGAATTAACACCTCATTATGTAATTCTTCTGAATCTTTTTAGAGACCAACTTGATCGTTATGGAGAAGTCAACACTATAGCACAAAAATGGGGGAGAGCTATACAAAAATTACCATCTCATACTACTTTTCTCCTAAATGCCGATGATCCGCAAATCGCCTATTTAGGAGAGGGCCATGAAAAAAAAGTGTTTTTTGGTCTCTTGAGTTCTCAGATGCCTCAC
This sequence comes from uncultured Gammaproteobacteria bacterium, assembly GCA_964628435.1. Taxonomy (GTDB): domain Bacteria; phylum Patescibacteriota; class Microgenomatia; order Levybacterales; family UBA12049; genus CAZVON01. Next base: position 2,612 of record CAZVON010000011.1, on the reverse strand, counting down.
AAATCGGTCCAACATGCAGCAGATTCTATCCACTGCCCAAAGTGCCAATCAAAGCTTGCGTATAGAGCACTCGCCTATTCCCACGTGGGGGAGTGGTATTGTCCAAAATGCAGACTCAATCGTCCAAAACTTGATATCGACTCCTCTCCCCTTTTTCCGCTCGAAGGAACATACAACAAATATAATACGCTGGCAGCAGTCCTCTTTGCCCAAATCAACAATATTGACAATGTAATAATTAAACAATCGTTAAACCAGTTCAAACCGGCATTTGGAAGACAAGAAGTCATAAAAGTAAACAACAAATCCGTCCAATTATTCTTATCCAAAAACCCAACGAGTTTTAACGAGTCCCTTAAAACCGCCATAGAAAAAGGTGGCAAACATTTTTTATTTGTTCTTAACGACCGAATTCCCGATGGACAGGACGTGTCTTGGATTTGGGACGTTGATTTTGAAGACTATATACATGAGTCAATGACTGTCACTATTTCTGGCGACAGAACTTATGATATGGCTCTGCGGATGAAATATTCAGATAAGATCCATGATTCAAGATCCATGATTCAAGAAAATTTAGAGAAAGCTATCAATCAAGCAATCGATCAATTGAACAATGACACTTTGTATATCTTGCCAACATACTCAGCAATGCTAGAAACTAGGAAAATACTAACTGGAAAAAAAATATTATAAATTCTTAATTTAATTCTAAACTCTGAATTATGAATTATAAATTAACAATAGGTTGGTTGTATCCCGATCTCATGTCCACATATGGAGACAGAGGAAATATTATAGTTCTTCAAAAACGCTGTGAGTGGAGAAATATTCAACTTAAAGTTTTTCGTTTAGATTTCGGATTTCGGATTTCGGATTTGAAAACATGCGACATGCTTTTTATGGGAGGCGCGCAAGATAAACAACAGCAAATTGTTGCTAACGACTTAATCGAAAAAAAAGGTGTACTCAAACGCATGATCGAAGAGGGAGTCCCAGGACTCTATATTTGCGGCGCGTACCAATTCCTTGGCGAATACTACAAAGAAGCAAACGGAACTATTATTCCTGGTTTAGAAATCTTGGATTTGTACACCGAAAATCCTTCAGAAAACAGTCAGAGACTTACTGGCAATATTATCGTTGAACTTAATATACGAAATACGAAATACCAAATACCAAATACGCTTGTCGGATTCGAAAACCACGGCGGCCGCACTTATTTAGGTTCTGCTCTTCAAGCTCTCGGAACTGTTAGGGCCGGTTACGGAAACAATGGAACAGATCGAACTGAAGGTGTAATCTATAAAAATTCCTTTGGCACGTATTTTCACGGCCCAATCTTGCCTAAGAATCCCCATTTCGCAGATCATCTCATAAAACTGTCCCTTGAGAAAAAATATAGCAAAGAAATCCTCCTCTCCCCTCTTGAAGACAAGGAAGAATGGCTCGCGCACAAGTTTATTGTCAAAAAGCTTGGATTGGATATATAATATAAACATGAAGATTGATGTCAAAAAAGTTGCTGAATTGGCAAATATTACTCTCTCGGAAGACGAAATTAAAAAATTTGAAGAACAACTCTTATCGATTCTTGAATATATCGAACAGCTCAAAAAAATCAATACATCAAACATTCTTCCTACATCTCAAACAACCGGACTTGAAAATGTAACTCGGGAAGACGTAATTTCTCCTTCGTTATCACAAGATGAAGTTCTCTCAAATACTAAATCTAAACATAATGGATTATTTAAAGTTAAAGCGATTCTTGAAGAATGAATTTAAATCAACTTACCATTACAGAAGCTCATGAAGGATTAAAACAAAAGAAGTTCTCCTCAGTCGAACTTACAACCGCCTGTCTTGAGCAAATCGCAACATTTGACAAGTATATCAACGCTTTTATTACTGTTTCAAAAGGCGAGGCGCTTGAACAAGCAAAAAAGGCCGATGATTTGATCAAGAATTTAACCGCGTCAAACGCGGCTGGGGCAATTGAACCATATCCACTTCTTGGCATTCCTATAACCTTGAAAGATGTTTACTCAACAAAGGGAATAAGAACTACCGCAGGCTCAAAAGTCTTAGATGATTATATTCCTCCGTTTGACGCAACGGTTGTGAAAAAACTCAAAGATGCTGGTGCAATAATTATTGGTAAAACAAATTTGGATGCCTGGGCGCACGGATCAAGTGGTGAAAACTCGGATTTTTTCCCAACCAAAAATCCTTACAACACAGAGTACGTTCCAGGCGGATCAAGCAGCGGTTCGGCAGTTGCGGTTGCCTCTGATATGTGTTTGGCAGCAACCGGTACCGATACTGGAGGCTCCATAAGGCTCCCAGCGAGTTTTACGAACACGGTTGGACTTAAGCCAACCTATGGAAGAGTAAGTAGATACGGTATTATTGCCATGGCATCCTCGCTTGACTCAATTGGCCATTTCACAAAAACAGTTGAAGATTCTGCGCTTCTTTTGACTATTACTGCGGGAAATGATCCAATGGATGCAACAACTCCTAAAAGACACGTTCCTAACTATGTAAAAAATCTAAAAAAAAGAATAAAAGGATTCAAGCTTGGAGTCCCTAAAGAATATTTTGAAAAA